>CAZJHC010000164.1:0-8291 GCA_964545645.1 uncultured Saprospiraceae bacterium | reverse complement strand
GGCCCTTCAAAAAGATTGATTGACATAAAACAGCCTCGTGCCTCGAACACTAAGTAGTTATTATAGAGCTGACAACACTCTACATTTTCATTGATTACTACACCAGATAGTCTTCGCCTTAATCATGTCTGTTTTATTTTCCCCTGCTCTCTTTACTCTCCAAGAGCTTTTTGAAATCTTGAGGATATCGAAGTACCATGACCTCTTCTGACAGTCCAGCATAATTCAATGCAGTGTTGAGTCTTATATCGTGCTTATTATCACTTCTATCAGACATAATAAGTATGATGCCTGGTTTACGATTGGTATTGAGGCCATACCACAGGGATTGTCCTATAGCTTCTTTCCAGTTATAGGCCCACTCTATCTCAAAGGCATAGTTCTCCAATAATAAATCTATACGTCCCCCATCTATCAATACTTCTCGTTCTCCACCTATGAGTGTCTGAATATGTCTGGAATAATCGTCTTCAGTGACGAGATCCTGGCTCCTCACGTGATTGCTCGTCATTATTATCAATCCAAAGAACAAATGACGCAATGTTTTTCTAATATTTCCTTCCATCGTATAACTACACTATATTTACATAATAGCATTATGGATAGAAAAATTGTCCAGCTTAAGAAGTCTTACAATACACAGTCCCTCTTAGGAGGGGAATGTGTGAACTCTATATTTTGGCCGGTCTTTGGATCGGCCTCTTTTCATTAGCCGCTAATTGCCTATGGTATTTCCGTTTTTATCAAGACTTTTAGCTTTGCCTTTCGTCCTTCTGATTGTTTACTATTTCATCCATGGACAGTTTCAGTCGGAGTATCTAGACGAGATCATCCTGATACCATCCATGATCGTCATTGTGCTATTATATGTCTTTAACGAGCAGATCAATAGATGGTGGTGGACTATAAGACCACTTACGCTAGATCCTAGGATTAAATCATGGGTAGCCACCTATAGTCCTTTTTACAATAGTCTAACGACTGCAGAACAGCAGAGAACGGAGAATCAGATTTCTAAGTTTATGCTAACTAAAGAATATACTCTGAAGAGTAAAAAGGACTATCAGCTCGAGGAGGATATGAAAGCGCTCATCGCCCATGAGTTGTATCGATTGACCCGACATCTGGGGGATTATAGATTTCCGACCTGCAAACATATCGTAGTATACAATCATCCTTTCGCTACTCCAGATTATGAATATCTCCATAGTCTAGAGTTCAACAGAGAGGACGGTGTCCTAATCCTTTCAAGAGAGGCGATTATCAATGGGTTCAACCAAGGATTAGATCATTTTAATGTTGCTATATATGGCGCTATTGTCATCTTTATCCATGAGAATCCTCGACTCGACTACCCTGATATCAAGGATCTGACCGTTGATGCCCTTTGTCAAGATTTTGCTTTTAACAGGGAGAGCATTGAGTCTCATATAGGTCCTAATAAAGTCAGTAAAATTGCACTTTTAATATACTGTTATATGGAGTACCCTGAGCGGTTACAACAATATGATGAGGGTATATATAAGAAAACTGAAGGATTACTCTCACATTGATGCTAAGTAAACCAAGGCTCATAGTTAACTCCTTAACTAGACAGACTCAGATATCCTTGTACACGCCCATCATATAATCAATATCCTCACAAAGACACTAACAGCGCAAACTCGATACTGTCTTTTTTGTTACTCAATATTTATTCTTCCTCTTCTGTATTCATTCCTTCTTGGACGATGAAGGACAGCCCAATCTTATCTGTAGAAACCTTGATATGATCACCATCTGAGGCATCGCCGGATAGAACTAACTTAGACAGTTCATTAACCAATTCCTTTTGGATTACTCTCTTGAGAGGTCTTGCTCCAAACTGCGGATCATAGCCCAAGTCAGCGATCATATTCATGGCCTTATCATCCAATTCTATCGAGATGCCACTCTTAGTTAGATTCTTATGCACCCGACGCATCAATAATGATGCGATTTGCTTAATTTCCTCTTTGGTAAGTGGCAGGAACATGATCTTCTCATCGATCCTGTTGAGAAACTCTGGACGCAAATGCTCTTTTAAAAATTCGAATACCTCTACCTTGGTTGTTTCTACGATATCGGCACGATGCTCCTCTCCAACCTCACGCAGATCTTCAAAGTTTTCTAGGATATTCTCAGCCCCCATATTGGAGGTCATGATAATGATCGTATTCTTAAAGTTAGCAACTCGACCTTTGTTATCAGTAAGTCGCCCATCATCCAGCACTTGTAACAAGATGTTAAAGACATCGGGATGCGCCTTTTCTATCTCATCCAATAGGATTATTGAATAGGGCTTTCTGCGCACTGCCTCTGTCAATTGCCCTCCCTCATCATAGCCGACATATCCTGGAGGCGCTCCTACCAGCCGAGATACGGAGTGTTTTTCTTGAAATTCGCTCATGTCAATCCTGGTAATAGCCTTGACATCATCAAAAAGCACTTTGGCCAGAGACTTGGCTAACTCAGTCTTACCTACCCCTGTCGGACCAAGGAATATGAATGAACCAATCGGCTTGTTTTCATCTTGCAGGCCAGCTCTACTGCGGCGTACCGCATCTGACACCGCTACGACAGCTTCTTTCTGCCCTATGAGCATCTCAGCGATCTGTTCTTCCAGTTTTAAGAGTTTATCTTTTTCGGATTGTAACATCTTGGCCACTGGGATACCCGTCCAGCGAGAGACTATATCGGCAATATCATTGCCCGTCACTTCTTCATTGGTAAATCGACTATTCTCTGGCAGGTCATGCAGCTTCTCTTCTGCCACTTTGAGCATAGCCTCCTTTTCTTTCATGTCGCCGTATCGGATCTTAGCCACTTGTTCGAAGTCGCTGTCCCGTTCAGCTTTATCGGCCTGATGTTCTAATTCTTCGAGTTGCTTCTTGATGTTTTGGACTGTATCGACGATTTCTTTCTCACTCTTCCAGGCAGCCGTACGAGATTCTAGGACTTCCTTGGCGTTGGCGATCTTTTCTGTGATTCGTTTTTCCTTTTTGTCGTTTTTCTCTCGCCTGATAGCTTCACGTTCT
This sequence comes from uncultured Saprospiraceae bacterium, assembly GCA_964545645.1. Taxonomy (GTDB): domain Bacteria; phylum Bacteroidota; class Bacteroidia; order Chitinophagales; family Saprospiraceae; genus GYS-P2D. The sequence goes on along the minus strand of CAZJHC010000164.1, from coordinate 5,235 downwards.
ATTTCTAATTGCCGGACCTTTCGTTGGAGTTCATCTATCTCTTCTGGGACAGAGTCGAGCTCTAACCTCAATTTGGCAGCTGCTTCATCTATTAGATCTATCGCTTTATCTGGTAGCTTGCGCTCAGTGATATATCTATGAGATAATTCTACTGCAGCGATTAATGCTTCGTCGAGGATATCTATTTTGTGGTATACTTCATACTTATCTTGGATTCCTCTCAAGATGGAGATAGAGTCCTCTACACTGGGCTCATCTATAAATACCGTTTGAAATCTCCTGACTAATGCTTTATCCTTCTCAAAGTACTTCTGATATTCATCAAAGGTGGTAGCCCCTATCGTCCTAAGCTCACCTCTGGCTAGTGCTGGCTTCAGGATATTAGCTGCATCCATAGCACCATTTCCTCCTCCTGCTCCTATAAGTGTATGTATCTCATCTACAAAGAGGATAATCTCTCCATTAGAATTGTTGACCTCTTTGATCACCGCCTTTAGTCTTTCTTCAAATTCTCCCTTGAACTTGGCACCAGCAATAAGAGCAGCCATATCGAGACTAAAAATCTGCTTAGACAGAAGATTTTCTGGGACATCTTGCTTCACTATCCGCCAGGCGATTCCTTCTACGATTGCCGTCTTGCCTACACCCGCATCTCCTATTAAGATTGGATTATTTTTCTTACGTCTGGACAATATATGAAGGATACGTCGTATCTCTTCATCTCTACCGATTATAGGGTCCAGCTTGCCACTCTCGGCATGCTCATTGAGGTTAAGAGCATATTTCTTAAGAGAGTTATAAGCATTATCACCATGCTGGTCTTTAACAGGATTGCCTTTTCTAAGCTCTTGGATAGCGGCTTTCAATGCTTGATAGCTTGCGCCAGAATTTTTCAAAATCTTCGCCGCTTTATCTTTTCCTTTGATAATTCCTGCGACTATCAATTCTACGGAGATATACTCATCGCCATATTCGATCATCAATTTTTTAGCTCGACTGAGCGCTTGATTGGCATCGTTGGTAAGATACTTCTTGTCGGTTCCATCGACCTTTGGAAAGGCCTCGATTGCATTGTTTAATTCTTTTTTGAGTTGAAGGATATTAAGGCCCATCTTTCCAAAAATAAACTCCGCTAACTGCTCATCTATTTCGAATAGCGCTTTGAGTAAATGTACTGTATCTACTGATTGCTGATCCAGTCCGCCAGCTATCTGCTGTGCCCTGAGGATCAGCTCTTGAGATTTAATCGTAAAATTGTCGTAAGTCATATTTCTTTTAATTCAACATAATCTAAGGATCAAATTGCTCGCCAACGTAACTATAGATTCAATAAACGTCATTTTGACATCAATAATGCAAAACAAGCTGACTCTTTGGCGCATTACATATCATACTGACCGATCATGTCAAGAGCTTCTATAAAATAGCCTTTGATACGATCGTCTCAGATAGCCACACCTTCATAAGGCTATTAATAAGATTTAAAATTAAATTAACAGTGCAACTTTAAGGTATGAATAAGAATATTCAATCATTATAAGTTATAACATACACGGTCTATAGGTCGCTGAATCATAAAATTGCTCTTACTATGAGAAAGATATTTGTCACACTCCTATTGATATCCATCTGTTGGACCTTACAAGCCCAATATTTCGGTCGCAACAAACCTAGGTATCGCAGTTTTGACTTCAAGGTATTAGAAACCCCGAACTTTGAACTCTACTATTATACCAAAAATCAAGATATAGTCAACAGCTTTGGCACAGAGCTAGAGAACTGGTATAAAATACAAAGCAGGGTTCTTGAACATAACATACCGTTCAAAAATCCATTTATACTGTACACCAATCATGCAGAGTTTCAACAGACTAATGCGATCTCAGGAGGTGTAGGAGTAGGAACTGGTGGCGTTACCGAAAGTCTGAAGAATAGAATAGTCATGCCATTGACGTTCTCCAATCAGCAGACCCATCAGGTCCTTGGTCATGAACTGGTTCATGCTTTTCAGTTTGACATGATCATACGTGGAGATTCAACCACCCAACAATCTCTTGCTAATCTCCCATTATGGACAGTCGAGGGCCTTGCAGAGTATATTTCAATAGGCAGAATCGACCCATTTACTGCTATGTGGATGCGCAATGCTATCATGAGTAATGATGTCCCATCGCTCAAAAAAATGGCCAACCCCAAGTACTTTCCTTATAGGTATGGACAAGCAGCTTGGTCATTTATGACAGGCATGTATGGCGATGATATCATCAATCCGTTTTTCGTCAATACCGCTAAATATGGTATGGAGTATGCGGCGCAATTTACTTTTGGAGTAGGCCTTGATGGATTGAGCGACATGTGGGAGGAGAGCCTCAAGACCTATTATGAGCCCTATGTGCAAAAAAAAGAAAGCACTATAGGCAAAGTACTCCTGTCTAAGAAAAACTCTGGCAACATCAATGTTTCGCCAGCGATCAGTCCCAATGGAAAGTATGTGGTATTCATGTCTGAAAAGGATTTGTTTTCTACAGATATATTCCTCGCCGATGCTCGCAATGGCCAAATCATTCAAAAATTATCGAGTTTGGTTAAGGATAGAGATCTGGATAATTTCAATTTCTTAGAATCAGCTGGTACCTGGTCACCAGATAGCAAACAATTTGCCTTTGTAGGATTTAAAAAAGGGGCCAATGCCTTGGTCATCAAGGATATAGAAAAAGGTAAAACGATCTTGTCAGAAAACGTACCGAGACTGTTGGCCTTTACCAATCCTACTTGGTCCCCAGATGGCAAAGAGATCGTTCTTACAGGTAGTAAAGAAGGTCAAGTTGACTTATATGCTTATACAGTGAGAACTGGCAAGCTCAGGCAATTGACGGATGATGTCTATTCTGAAATACAAGCCCACTTCAATAGTTCAGGAGATAAATTAGTTTTCAGCTATGACAAAAGAAGCTTTACAGAAGGTCGGACTAATGGTAAGTGGACCTATGATCTGGCTATAATGGACTATGTCTCAGGAGAAATTGAGGTTCTTGACGTCTTTCATGGTGCTGACAATATCAATCCACAGTATAACATGGACGACGATGTATACTTTATGTCCGATCGGGACGGATATCGCAATATGTATCTGTATGATCCTGAATCAGGTGAGGTGAAACGGATGACTGATTTTATTATCGGACTCAGTGGTATCTCCAGATATTCGCCTGTGCTTTCGACAGCTCGCAGTAGAGATCGTGTAGTATTTACTCACTATCTAGGTAAAGAGTATATCATAAGATCTGCCTCCAGTGATAAGTTGCTCAACGAGGTTGTAGATCCAACTCAAGTTGATTTTGCCGCTGGCACACTGCCAGTAGTAGGTTTAGATAAAAAAGACTTTGTCAATACTTATCATCAGAATGTCGATGCAATAGCCGCAACCGACAATAGTGAGTCTTTTAGCAAGAAACGATATGAATCCAAATTTAAGTTAGATGACATACAAGGATCAGCTGGGGTTGGTGTAGCCACTGGCAATACTTTTGGATTAAACAATGGTGTCCAGTCTGCAGGAGCTATTTCCTTAATATTCTCGGACATCACAGGAAGTCAAAAGCTTATCGGACAAACTACTGCTAATGGGCAAATCCAGGATATCTCTGCTCAATTGTTTTATTTGAATCAGGACAAAAGATTAGCCTGGGGAGGAGGCCTCTCTCATGTACCTACCCCATTTGGATTTAGATCACCATTGCGTATCGAAGAGAGGGATTTTGGTGGTGGACAAATTGTCCAAGTGGGCGTAGATGAAGTCCAGATATTAAGAATATTCAATCAAACAGCCTCTGGGTTTGTACAATATCCTTTTAACACAAACCTACGTTTAGAAGCTGGTGCTTCTATAGGAGGACAATCTTTTCGTTTGGATGCCCGACGTAATATTTTCGATCCTAATTCTCTGATATTATTTGGCCAAGAGAATGAACGCATTGAGACTCCAGATCAACTTGTTTTCAACGACTTCTTTACTATTGCTAGAGGATTTACCGGTGGGTTTAATGTAGCTCTTGTTGGAGACAACTCACATTTTGGTCTTACTTCTCCGCTCTACGGTCATCGATTTAGGATATCAGCTGATCGTAGTTTTGGCTTGAATAATTTTACCAGCTTCTTAGCTGATTACCGCAAATACATCTGGACCAAGCCCGTATCATTTGCCTTTAGAGGGTTTAGCTTAATCAGGTTTGAACAGGAGGTCAACAACGTTTTTCCTCTCAATATAGGTCAGATGGGCTTTGTTAGGGGCTATGATTTTTTCACTGGGATTATCCGTCCTGAGCTCCCTGATGATTTTAGTGCTAATCAGCTCTTTGGGTCTAAAATGGTTATGGGTAGTTTTGAGGTGAGGGTACCATTTACAGGACCTAAGCAGTTGGCCCTCATTGGTTCAAATGCTTTGTTTACCGATTTGAATTTATTTTTTGATGCCGGGATGGCTTTTAATGACTTTGGAGATATAGGAGATGAGTCCCTTGGTTTAAACGAGCCCTTATTGGCCATGAGCGCAGGAGTTTCTGTGAGACTGAATCTATTTGGCGCTTTGATTCTCGAACCATATTGGGCATTTCCTATTGGCCAAGAAAATAGCGGAGTCGTATTCGGTATGAATTTGATTCCAGGTTGGTAGAATTATTGGCTTTTAAAATGGTCATGATAGTGAACTTAAGTATATTTTTGCGGCTCAATAATCATCATGAAGAAATATAATTTTAGTGCAGGCCCGGCCATATTGCCGGCAGAAGTAATGAAAGAAGCATCTCAAGCTGTTGTTGATTTCAACGGTATAGGCTTTTCGATCCTCGAGATATCTCATAGGTCTGCTGACTTCGTAGCAGTTATGGAAGAGGCGCAGTCCTTGGCTAAGGAGCTGTTAGGATTAGATGATAGCTTTGATGTATTATTTCTACAAGGTGGAGCCAGCACACAGTTTGCCACGATACCTATGAATTATCTAGGAGCGAATGAAAAGGCAGGATATGTAGATACCGGTAGCTGGTCAACAAAAGCGATCAAAGAGGCTACGCGATATGGTCAGACTCAGGTTTTAGCAAGTTCTAAAGACAAGAATTTTTCTTATATACCTAAGGATTATTTAATCTCTGATGATCTCAAATATGTACATATCACTTCTAACAATACGATATTTGGGACTGAGTTACATGAGTTGCCAAAGACAGGTGTTCCTTTTGT
>CAZJHC010000163.1:0-8308 GCA_964545645.1 uncultured Saprospiraceae bacterium | reverse complement strand
GTAATGGAGTCACTATGATCAAGATGTAAAGCCTAAGCAATCTTCATCCTCGGATCAGGAGTTATATCCAGACTCGCATAATCACCCTTGAGATACTTATAATAGCCTGCTATAGCAATCATTGCAGCATTATCGGTACAATAGGCAAGTGGTGGGATATGGATGTTCCATTCGTGTAGATTTGCCAACTGCTCCAATTTATTCCGTAGTCCGCTATTGGCAGAGACTCCTCCAGCAATGGCAATTTCTTTAATGTCATACTCTTTGGCGGCTGCCAAGACTTTTTTTGTTAAGACATCTACGATAACTGTCTGTATCGAGCAACAAATATCTGCTAGGTTTTGTGCTATAAAGTCTGGATTCTTTTTAACCTCATCTCTTAAAAAGTATAATACTGCTGTCTTGAGACCGCTAAAGCTAAATTCATATCCGCCTAGCTTAGACTTAGGAAATGAAAACTTAGGGGTGCCTTTCTTAGCAAGTCTATCAATGATCGGCCCTGCAGGATAGTCGAGGCCAAGATATTTGCCAATTTTATCGAAGGCCTCACCTGCGGCATCATCTCTGGTGCGCCCTATAGGTGTCATATCGTAAGGAGAATGGACAATGATTAATTCCGTATGCCCACCTGATACGGTCAGACATAAGAATGGAAAGGTGGGTTTAGGATCATCTATAAAGTGAGCCATTATATGAGCCTCCATATGATTGACAGCTATGAGAGGGATATCCAGACTCCAGGCCATGGTCTTAGCAAAGGAACAACCAACCAGCAAGCTCCCTAATAATCCCGGCCCTTGTGTAAACGCTATAGCTCCTAATTGGCTCATCTTAACGTTAGCCTGTTCCAATGCTGCATGGACAACTGGGACAATATGCGACTCATGCTGTCGAGAGGCTAATTCTGGCACAACACCGCCGTAATTTTTATGGATTATCTGATTAGAGACCAAATGACTTAATAACTCATTTCCTCGTATTATAGCAGCTCCAGTATCGTCACAAGAAGATTCTATGGCAAGAATATACGGTCTCTCAATATCTGCATCCATCTTTTTCAACCTTAGAAGGCCATTATTTTTGGAAAAATATTAATATTGTGAGCAATGGAAGAATACTGCGCTATAAGTAATTCAGTTTTTTCCGATTCGTAATAGAGATATAGTATCATATACCGTATATATATTTAACCAGTAAAGAATGAAATACGTAATCAACTTAGTGATAGTGGCATTGATAGCATTATTAGCATATGCGTTAGTTGGAGGTATCCAAGAGCCTATCAAGTTTAATCAAGAACAGCTCAAGAGAAAATCTGCGGTCACCGACAAACTTCAAAATATTCGAACAGCTCAAGAGTTGCACAGAGATATTAAAGGGGAGTTCGCAAATGATTTCGAATCCTTAGCCACCGTGCTTAAGACTGACTCTATACCTGCGATCAGGTTAGAAGCAGACCCAGAAGATCCGACTAATGAGGATAAGTATATTAAGATTGTAACTTATTCTTCTGCTTTTGATAGCATTAGAAATATGGGTATAGATTTAGATAAGTTGAAATTTGTACCCTATAGCGATAATGCAATGTTTGAAATGAAAGCTGATACCACTACTTATCAAAGTACATTGGTCCCAGTAATGGAGTGTATGACTCGGTATAAAGAATTCATGGGAGAGTATGCTGATCCTCGTTATGCACAGTATGATGATACCTACGATCCTAATGCACTCATAGGTTTCGGTAGTCTATCATCCCCTAACTTAGAAGGTAATTGGAAATAGATCTCGTCGAGTATAGATCTTCTGACTCGATCAATAAAGACATAACTTATGAACTGTCTGCATTAATTAATGCAGACAGTCTTTTTTATGGGGTGCTCGATTACAATGGCCATCTGGTTTGGGCGGCTGAGATAGCTCTTAACAATATCAACTTGCTCAAGCAAGAGCTCCTAAGTAATAATATCAACATTAGAAAATTTAAGGTAGGTATACAAAATCAGCTGTATACCATTGTCCCTAACGAAGAGTATGGTTCCGCAGCGTCCAAAGAACTATTGTTGCACACCAATGCGATCAATGATACAGAGGAGTACCTCATCCGCAATGACTATTCTGAAGCGTTTGGATTAAGATACATCTATGCATTACCTAATCACCTTGTGAAGGAAATAAATGGAGCATTTGACAATTGTTCTTTGGTACATGCAGCACATGCCAACTTAGAGTGGCTCCCAACCTCATCCACTACAACTATCCAAGTACATATGTGCTTCTATAGAGAGCATTTTGATTTAACTATATCTAAGAGTACGACACTGATGCTGTCCAATACGTTTAGATTCAGTAGTGAGCAAGATGTCCTTTATTTTTTAGGTTTGGCCTTTGATCGATTACAATTGGATGCAGTAAGTCAAGAGATAACCGTCGGAGGTTTTATCATTCATGATGGTTCTATGATACTTGCTTTAAGAGATTACTTCGGTCATGTTAGGATTGCTACAGATCGTATTAAATCTGATACCGATCATGCTCAAAAACACTATCACTTGCCATTATATATGATATCAAAATGCGCATAATCGGTGGTCAACATAAGGGTAGACTTCTCAAACCGTCTATGAAGCGTTGGCCTACAAGGCCTACCACAGACATATCCAAAGAAGGGCTATTTAATATCCTGATGAACAGGCTTGATTTCGCTGATGTCAAGATGCTCGATTTGTTTGGGGGGACTGGTAATCACAGTTGGGAGTTTTTGTCCAGGGGGTGTACTGACGTGACCTATGTTGATAAGTATCGAGGCTGTGTCAAGTTCGTTTCTGAGACCAGATCTACATTAGGATATGAGGATAGTCTACATATCGTTAACAGTGATGTCAAACGCTTCATAATGAGTCGTCCAGGAGTCTATGATTATATATTTGCTGGGCCTCCCTATCCGCTCAGATGGTTGGATGAGATTCCGGATCTTGTTTTTGATCATGAATTATTGGGCAGGCAGGGTTTGTTTGTGCTGGAGCACAATCCTAATCATAATTTTGAACATCATCCACATTACAAGCAAGAGAGGCGCTATGGTGAGACTATTTTTGCATTTTTTGAGTGATATAATCCTACCTTTGAGGGACTTTTCAGAATATTGCCATGATAGATCATATAGAGGGGTTAAAAATTGATATCCAGGGTGCACTTTCTGTAGTCTATGATTATGACATAGTTATAGACAATATTGTTCTTCAGCATACAAAGAAAGAATTTGAAGGAGACTACACGTTGGTTGTTTTTCCATATACTAAAGTGTTGCGCTCCAAGCCAGAAGACATTGCCAATAAACTGGGTACGGCCATCATGACTAACTCAACTATAGTTGAAAGTTTCAATGTGGTTAAAGGGTTTCTCAATTTTGTGATGACACATCAATTTTGGGTAGAGCGCCTACAGATATTGTCATCTCAACCTACGCTCGGGCAACTCGCAGCCAAAGAGGAAAAAGTAATGGTAGAATTTTCTTCTCCCAATACCAACAAGCCACTTCACTTGGGCCATATACGTAACATCTTGTTAGGATGGTCTACGAGTAAAATCCTCAAGGCAGCAGGTTATCAAGTGGTCAATACGCAAGTAATCAATGATAGAGGAATAGCCATCTGCAAGAGTATGTTGGCTTGGCAACTGTATGGCAATGGTGCAACCCCTGAGACCAGCGGTCTTAAAGGGGATCATTTCGTAGGACGCTATTACAGAGAGTTTGAAAATCGGTTTAAATCTGAATATGTTGATTGGCAAGAGTCAAAAATAGGACGAGAGCGATATAATAGTTTAAAGAAAGAAGATCAGTTAGGTGAGGCATTTTTTAAGAGCTATAAGAACACCTATTTCAATGAGCATAGCTCATTAGGAGCCAAAGCTAAGGCTATGTTGATCCAGTGGGAAGCAGATACTCCCGAGATCAAGGAGTTATGGGCAAGAATGAATGGTTGGGTTTATGATGGATTTAATGAGACCTATGCTGACTTAGGCGTTTCTTTTGATAGGCTATACTATGAGTCTGAGACGTATCTAATGGGTAAGGAGTTGATACAACAAGGCTTGGAATCAAATATGTTTTTCAAAAAGGCAGATGGAAGCATATGGGTTGACCTAACGGATCGAGGCTTAGATGAAAAGATATTATTGCGTAGTGACGGCACATCAGTCTATATGACCCAAGATCTGGGTACCGCTGAGAAGAGATATGATGATGTGCAAGCCACCAAGATGATTTATGTAGTAGCAGATGAGCAAGACTACCACTTCAAGGTGCTCTTTGAGATTATGAAAAAACTCCAAGCTCCTTACGCCGATGGACTGTATCATCTGTCTTATGGTATGGTAGATCTACCTTCGGGCCGCATGAAGTCGAGAGAAGGAACCGTAGTCGATGCCGATGATCTGATGGCAGAGGTGATCGGTGCTGTAGAGTTGGCAGCCAAGGAAAGAGGTGAGCTTGAAGGTCTGACTGATCAAGAGCGTCAAGAGATCTATCGTAAGATCGGATTGTCCGCACTTAAGTTCTTCATCCTTAAGGTCAATCCTAAGAAGCGCATGACATTTAATCCAGAGGAGAGTGTTGATATGCATGGACAGACAGGCCCATACATCCAAAATGCCTTTGTACGAATCCAGTCTATCAAGCGCCGATTACAATCAGAGAGTGATGGGGATGTGAAGCTATATATGACCTTAGAGCCAACAGAAGTAGATATAGTAAAGTCGCTCGTAGATTATGAACAACATATAGCGCAAGCAGCTAAAGAATATGACCCTTCGAGTATTGCCAACTTTACTTATGAATTAGCAAAGAAGTTCCATAAGTTTTATCATGATGTCAGAATACTAAAGGCAGAAACCCCTGCAGCACTAAGCTTTAGATTGATGTTGTCAGAGACAGTAGCAAGCGTACTTGGACATAGTATGGACTTGTTGGGTATTGAAATGCCTGATAGGATGTAACTAAGGATAGATTATTAAGAAGATGAGCAAAGAAGTACAAGAAATTATCGGATCGCCAAGAAATTTTATCGAGGAGGAGATAGAAAAAGATATAGCTGCTGGCAAGGTTGCTAAGCCTATCCATACAAGATTTCCTCCCGAACCCAATGGCTACCTCCATATCGGGCATGCCAAGGCGATTTGCTTGAATTTTGAGATAGCTCAGAAGTATGGAGGCAAAACAAATCTAAGATTCGATGATACTAATCCTGCAACAGAGGATACTGAGTTCGTAGACGCTATTAAGAAAGACATCAAGTGGTTGGGCTTTGATTGGGAGGATCGAGAATACTATGCTTCCGATTATTTTCAAAACCTCTATGATTTTGCCTTAAGGCTAATCGACAAAGGTTTGGCATATGTAGACGACTCCACTGTAAAAGAAATCGCAGAGGGCAAGGGCACTCCGACACAAGCCGGTACCGAAAGCCCATATCGCAATAGAACTATAAGCGAAAACCGTGAACTTTTTGAAGGGATGAAGTCAGGCAAGTATGCTGATGGTTCCAGAGTGTTACGTGCTAAGGTAGATATGTCTAGCCCCAACATGCATATGCGAGATCCTGTCATATTCAGGATAAAAAGAGATCATCACCATCGCACAGGAGATCAATGGATCATCTATCCCATGTATGACTTTGCTCATGGACAATCTGATAGCATTGAGGAGATCACACATTCGTTGTGTTCATTAGAATTTAGACATCACAGGCCACTGTATGATTGGCTCATCGAGCAATTAGAAATCTTTCCATCTAGGCAAATAGAATTTGCCCGGATGAATGTGGCCTATATGATTACCAGTAAGAGAAAGCTACTCAGACTCATAGAGGATGGAAAGGTCCAAAACTGGGATGATCCACGGATGTCGACCATCAGTGGGATGCGTCGTCGGGGATATCCCCCTTCAGCCATCAGGATGTTTTGTAACAAGGTAGGTATCGCCAAGAGAGAAAATCTCATAGATATGGCCCTGTTAGAATCATGTGTCAAAGATGAACTCAATCGATCATCTGATAGGTTAATGGTCGTATTAGACCCTATTAAAGTAACCATAAGCAATATCTCTCAGGAGCACCAGGAGCTACTGAGTATAGTCAATAATCCTGAGGAAGAAAATCCCGTGCAACGAGAGGTAATCTTTGGGCGATCAATCTATATAGAGCGAGATGATTTTATGATTGATCCTCCGAAGAAGTTCTTCAGGTTGGCACCTGGTAGAGCGGTGAGGCTCAAGGGGGCTTATATCATAGAGTGTACAGATCATATCCTTGACGAAGCTGGCAATATTGAGGAGGTCATATGTAAGTATTATCAAGACAGCAAGAGCGGTAGCGATACCAGTGGTATCAAAGCTAAAGGTACACTGCATTGGGTGTCTCAAGATCATAATGTCGATATCCGAGTCAATATCTATGATCGATTGTTTACCGATCCTACACCAGATGGGCATGAGGATGTAGACTTTATGGACTTTTATAATGAAGACTCGTTGGATGTAATCCCTGCAGCTAAGGCAGAGTTGGCCATCAAAGAGGCCAAGGTAGGAGAAGGTGTCCAATTTATGAGAAAAGGCTATTTTGTAAAAGATCCTGATAGTACTGGTGATGAGCTTATTTTTAACAGGACAGTAGCAATGCGTGATACTTGGAAAAAATTGCAAAATAAAAAGTAGATAACCATGATTTCAGACAAGGTTATCTTATCCTCGGATCGATTTCAGTTTACGATCAAGAGATTGTGTCATCAACTGATAGAAAACTATGATCAGTTTGAGAATGCATGTATCATTGGCATACAGGAGAGGGGAGCAATGTTGTCAGATAGGATTACGAAGGTGTTGCAAGATGAGATGGCACAACAAGTCGAGTATGGGAAGATAGATATCAGTTTTTATCGTGATGATTACCGCCGCCGAGAAAAGATTATTAGCCCAAGCGCTAATACGATCGATTTTTTGATCGAGGGCAAAAAAGTTATCCTTATAGACGATGTCCTCTATACTGGTCGCACCATCCAGGCTGCTCTCATGGCACTACAGCAGTATGGGCGACCTTCAGTGGTAGAACTGTTAGTCCTGGTTGATAGGCGATTCAACAGGCACTTACCGATAGAAGCTAATTATAAAGGGCTGACAGTAGATGCTCTTGATGAGGCATATGTAAAGGTGGAATGGCAGCATCAATCAGGCATTGATCAAGTTACTTTCTTCAGCAAAAAGAACGAAGACTAATATGGCAGAAGGATTGAGTACCAGGCATTTGCTAGGAATCAAATACATCACACCAGAAGATATAGAGTTGATTTTTAAAACTGCTGATGGATTCATCGATGTACTCAATAGACCTATCAAAAAAGTGCCCACACTCCGAGATGTTACTATTGCTAATTTGTTTTTTGAAAATTCTACCAGAACCAAGTTGTCTTTTGAACTGGCCGAAAAGCGATTATCTGCGGATGTTATAAATTTTTCTGCCTCCTCGTCCTCTGTCAAAAAAGGAGAGACACTGCTAGATACTGTCAACAATGTACTTGCCATGAAGGTAGATATGGTTGTAATGCGACATCCTGTCCCAGGAGCTCCTATGTTCTTAGCTAATAAAATTAATGCCAGCGTCATTAATGCAGGCGATGGAACTCATGAGCATCCTACACAGGCCTTGCTCGATGCATATTCTATACAAAAATCCCTTGGCAGCCTAAAGGGAGTGAAGGTTCTGATCGTAGGAGATATCAAGCATTCTCGAGTAGCACTAAGCAATATTTATTGCCTACAAAAGATGGGAGCCATTGTGAAGGTATGTGGCCCTCCAACTTTAATTCCCAAACATATAACGACCCTTGGAGTGACTGTTGAGTATGATCTTGATGAGGCGCTGCAGTGGTGCGATGTAGCTAATGTCCTTAGGATACAACTGGAACGACAGGAAATCCAGTACATACCGAGTCTACGAGAATACAACCTTTACTATGGTATTAATAAAGAACGATTAGAGCGATTAGATAAGGAGATTACTATCATGCATCCTGGTCCGATCAATAGGGGGGTAGAAATTAATAGTGATGTGGCTGACTCAGATCAATCTATCATATTGCAGCAAGTAGAGAATGGTGTCGCTATAAGGATGGCAGTTCTATACTTACTTGCTGGCGTTCCATCATCCTAAATAACTGTTAAGATCAAATTAAATGAGTGTCATAAGGGATAATATTATCAAACCTCTATTGTTATTATCGAGTAGTTTAACTTTTATTATGAGATCCAGCATATTTA
>CAZJHC010000162.1:0-8325 GCA_964545645.1 uncultured Saprospiraceae bacterium | reverse complement strand
GAGTCCATGTGTTCTAAAACTTAGTTAATAAAATAGACATACACCCTATTATTGTGGATAGCGGCATAGTAAGTAACATTGGTGCTTAGTGCACTGATTATAAGTTGTTAGAATCAGTGTAAAAACTTTTTTTGTAGGATACTATAAATCAGCTTATAACATATTTATTATTTTATATATGTTAGTACTACTACTTTGGGTAACAAATAATAGTCATGAGAGTACTGATACAAAGAGTGAGTAAAGCCAGTGTCCGAGTAGATGCCAAAGTCGTAGGATCTATCAATCATGGCTATATGATATTGTTAGGTATAGGCCAAAATGATTCTCAGGAAGATATAAGTTGGTTGGTAAGAAAGATTATCAACTTAAGAATATTTTCAGATGAAGAGGGTAAGATGAATAGAAGTATCCAGGATGTCCATGGGTCTATATTATTAATATCACAGTTCACACTATATGCTTCCACCAAAAAAGGCAATCGTCCATCATATATTAATGCAGCTGTACCAGATATGGCCAATAGAATGTATGAAGAGTTTGGTCAGCAACTAAGTCTGACTGGGATCCCTGTGGAGACGGGTATTTTTGCTGCAGATATGAAGGTGAGTTTGATTAACGACGGACCTGTGACCATTATGATGGACTCTAAGAATAAGGAATAATGACAATACAACAATTACAGCAGACAGTAGACTCCTGGATAAAAAAGCATGGAGTCAGATACTTCAGCGAACTAACTAATACAGTTGTCCTTATGGAAGAAGTAGGAGAACTTTCTAGGCTCATGTCTAGAATCTATGGCGAGCAATCTTTCAAAAATCCCGAAGACAAAGTGGGAGCTGAAGAACGGATAAAAGAGGAGTTAGCTGATATTTTATTCGTTGTGACATGTCTGGCCAATCAGATGGATATAAATCTAACAGCAGCACTCATGGAGAATTTGGAGAAAAAAACGAATAGAGATCATTCGAGGCATCATGATAATCCTAAATTGTCTTAACATAGATAATATACTAAGGTATAAACCTCGTCACGATCGAAATGTATGTCTCAAGATCTGTTGGTAAGATTTAAAAATAATAAGATGGCTGTTATTACGGCTTGTCTATTGATGGCTACTGTAGTAATAGCGCTGATGGCCTATGTAATTATTCCAGATCAGAGCAATAATGCCAATAGGCAGATACCTCAACTGGCCTTGTCAGCTCCTGCAACGACTCATACTATCTGTTATCAGCAAGCTAATACCTCCGATCAATCGTGGTGGAATGCTATGATCGCAGGTCATCAAGATAGAAATCTCTACTATCCCTGTGATTCAATAAGTATAACTGATGAACAATCGACCATTTACTATCAGGGTACTGAGATCCTACAATCGGGCATGTTTAAGGTACAAGAAATCAGGTATCTACTTGGAAGCGACAAGTATGGTCGAGATGTACTGAGCCGCATCATTTTGGGTTTAAGAGTATCTCTATTTGTAGGATTCATGGCTGTTTTGGTTTCACTTCTTATAGGAGTGACTATTGGGAGTATCAGTGGTTATTATGGAGGATGGACAGATCAGATATCTATGATCATTATCAATACTAGTTGGTCTATACCGACATTATTGTTGGCATTTGCTATTATAATCGCCATGGGCAAGGGATTTGGTGTTATTGTCCTGGCAGTAGGATTAACCATGTGGGTGGACATCGCTCGACTAGTAAGAGGACAAGTAAAAGAGGAAAGACAAAAAGCATATATAGCCGGAGCCAAAGTTGCTGGCCTCACAGATGGACGGATTATCTGGCGACATATACTACCTAATATCCTCGGCCCTATTTTGGTGCTGACAGCATCCAATTTTGCCACAGCTATACTTGTTGAGGCAGGGTTGAGTTATTTGGGACTGGGTATACAACCGCCCTCTCCCTCTTTAGGTAATATGCTAAAAGAAAACTATGCCTATGCTACAGGCGGTTATGTTTATCTTGCACTCAGTCCGATACTAATGATTATGATATTAGTGTTAAACTTTAATCTATTAGGAACGGCTTTGCGAGATGTATTCGATATAAAGACGACATAATGAATAGGGAGATAGCGGCATTAGAAAAACTCGAGAAAGAACTGAGCCTCAAAGAGCTGCAGATTAAAAGTCTATTAACTATAACTCAAGCCATTAATGACAATGTCTCTGCCGATGGGTTATTTAATATGTATCGTTCTTTTTTGAGTTGGGAGATGGGTATAAGTAAGATGGGTTTGTTCATTCCCTCAGAGACAGCACAAGAAAAATGGAGTTGTGTGTCACAGATCAATCTTGACAATAAGACTTTTGATTATCTCAATATTGTCAATAATATATTGAAGTTTAGCAGGCTACATACTATTAAACCAGATGATGATGAGAGCCTCTGGGATTTTGATATAGTCATACCTGTTTTTCACAAAGAAAAACCGATTGCTTATTCATTGATAGGAGGCATCAAGTCTAAGGATGATTTATACAACAAGATTCAGTTTATAACTACGATTACCAATATTATCGCTGTTGCTATAGAGAATAAAAAACTCTTCAAGCAGCAGATACAACAGGAGCGACTTAAGAAGGAAATCGAGCTGGCTCGTAATGTACAACAGATGCTCATCCCGGATCAGCTCCCTAAGAATGATCAATATGAACTATCCTCTATCTATAGACCACACTTCAACATAGGTGGAGATTATTTGGACTTCATTGATTTTAAAAATGGGCGTTTTATCTTTTGTATAGCAGATATCTCTGGCAAAGGGGTGGCTGCAGCTTTATTGATGGCTAATTTTCAGGCGATGATCCAAAGCTTGATTTATCAATATCGTGATTTAGAGACATTCATCTTTGCTCTTAATCAGACGGTCCTAAGAGTTACTAAGAGTGATAAATTTATCACCTTTTTTATCGGAGAGGTAGACATAGAATCCAAGACATTAAAATATATCAATGCTGGGCATTATCCCCCTGCTCTGTATATGAATGGCAAGATCCATCGATTAACAGAAGGTTGCACCGTGATTGGCATTTTTGATAAGTTACCCTCAATCAATGAGGCGATCATTCCTCTCGAAGGAGAGTCTTTGATTATGTGCTTTACTGACGGACTAGCAGATCTTAAAAATGAAAAGAAAGAGTTTTATGAAGACAAAGGGATCGAGAACTTTGTCATGACTCATGGCGAGAAGGATGCAGAATCCTTTAATGATGCGTTGATTAATGAAATTGAAGAATACAGGGGTTCCGAAGATTTTACCGACGACATTGCTGTATTAACCTGCAAAATATTTTAGTCAAAAATATTAGTCTTTGATGTTTCCTTGATTATCCAGTTTGACAACCCAAAAATCATTTTGTCCGTGATTGTTAACCTGGATATCTCCACTGTCCGAAGAGTCCGAATAACCCGTAATTACAAAGGACCCTTGATTTGTTTGGACAATGGAAGAACAAAAATCAAATCCTTGTCCTCCGATAAGGTTGTTCCACAGAATAGTTCCTTGAGTATCTAGTTTGACTATCCATATGTCATCTTTCCAGCCTTGGATGCTATGAGTTACATCACCACTGTTAGACGATTTTGTATGCGCTCCCACTAAAAAACCATGATCAGTAGTTTCTATAATTGATGTTCCCACATCATAATGACTTCCTCCGATCAGATTATCCCATTCTATATGACCATTAGGATCGAGTTTAACAATCCAAAGATCTGTCCTTCCTTTGTTTGTATGTGTGACATCTAGGGTGTCGGAAGACTCTGAGTCTGCCAGGATAATATATCCTCCATCTGAAGTCTGTATAACGTCAGTGGGCGTGTCATCCATATCTCCACCTATAAGGCTATCCCATTGTATGGTTCCTTGATTATCCAGTTTTATTATCCAGATATCTTTGGCGCCATTGTTTGTATCTGAGACATCATTGATATTAGAGGACTCCGATTCGCCGAGGATGATATATCCTCCATCAGTTGTTTGTAAAATTTCGGTAGCTCTATCATCCATATTTCCACCAATAAGATTATTCGTTAGAACATTTCCTTGTGGATCTAATGTGACCACCCAAATATCATAGTTGCCATTGCTCATGTCAGTCACATCTCCACTATTATTAGAATTAGAATGCCCGACAACTATAAAATTTCCATCAGCGCTTTGTCGTATATAACCACCAAATTCATAATTAGTGCCGCCTATTTGTTGGTCCCACAACTTATTTCCTTGATTATCTAGTTTAACAATCCATATATCGGTATTACCAATATGAGCATCTGACACATCATCACTTGGGTGAGATTCTGAGTATCCTGCTAGGATATAACCACCATCATTAGTGAGATCAAAAGAGATACCCCAATCATCGTCATTTCCTCCAATCAGATTATCCCACATCCTATTACCTTTAGCGTCTAATTTTAATATCCAGTAGTCGACCCCTCCATCTCGTGTCTCTGCTGAAATATCTCCAATAGCAGAACCAATCGAATGTCCAAAAGCAATGAATCCTCCATCTGATGTTTGCCGAATGGACTTACTTATCTCATCACCATTGCCCCCTAAGAGGCTGCTAAATCCAAAATCTTGACTCGAAGTAATACCAGGAATAATCACCCAATTGCCTCCCGAGATAAAGAGAGTATCACTCACAGGGGATACAGAAAACTCTTGGATTTCATTTGTGCTATCAGAATCTTCATCTTCTGGTAATTTAACAAACCCACCATTCTCTAGGTATATGGTATCGTTGGATATAGATAATATCTGAAAACTCGAGATGGAACTTGCATCTCTACTGCCAAAAGATCCATTAGGTAATTTTACAATGATCGAATCTGCGCTATTGTCTTTTTTTAAGGAAGTAACTTCTATGTTACCTTCAAAAACATTTATTGTTTGTGCCAATAGGGCAGAAGAAAAACAACTGAAAGCCAGACATAACTTCATGTATAACATCTTATAAAAATACTTAAAGAAGGGTCAGAAAGGATAATTGTATGGCAAAAAAGGAATCGGACTTGGAATCTAAAGTACTCAGTAATACGTACCAAGTTTAACGATGAATTGATTGAGCAAATCGAGCAATACAGAGGTTCTGAAGATTTTACTAAGGACATCGGCGTATTAACCTGTAAAATCTTTTGAGATTTAGTACATTAACCTACTACATGTACTAACTCTATGAAAAATAAATTTGTCGCCTCTCTTTTGGCTTTCTTTTTAGGTTCTTTTGGCGCCCATAAGTTTTATTTACGTGATCCTGGAGCAGGCATTTTTTATATTATGCTATTTGTGATGACGAGTAAGTTTTTGCCGATTTCAGCCATATTAGGTTTTATTGATGGCTTGAGGTATCTGATGATGTCACCAGAAGAATTTGATCGAAAATTTAACGCCAGATATTATAAGTCACGACAAAGAAAGTATCAGAAGAGCAAAAAGAAATCTAAGCACGACTATTATGAAGTAAAAAAATCTTCCAAGAAAAAGGCAATTATAAAAAATAACCCTTTTAAGAAAAGTGGAATTAAAAAATACAAAGAGTATGAAATTGAAGAAGCTATCGAAGATTTTGAGAAGGGTCTAAAGTTGGAACCAAGAGATATATCCCTACACTTTAATATCGCTTGCGCCTTTTCACTATTGGAAAACAAAGAAGAAGCCTATTCTTACCTGAGCAAAGCCGTTAAGCTAGGATTTAAAGATTTTGATAAAATCCAAAGTCACGATGATTTAGCTTTTTTGAGAATTCAGGAAGATTTTGATCAATTCAAGGAATCTGGTTACCAGCGATCACCAACATCATCAGAATCAAAACAAATAAATAAGGCTGATGAACCTATGAGCGACGTTTTATTATCTCAACTCAATAGATTAATGGAGCTGCGTAAAAAAGGAGTGCTCACAGAGAATGAATACTTGACCGAGCGCAAAAAAATACTAGTTCAATAACACAAACCCTATACGTGCTGAACAAAGTCAAATCACTGGGTCATGATATCGTGTCACTAGTGTTTATGGATTTGTGCATAGGGTGTTATAAGGCTGATCCAGTAGGAAACCAAGATTTTTGTCTGCCGTGTTTATCGTTGCTACCCTACGTTCAAAATCAAGAAGATGTAAACGCTGCCGTGATAGGCAAGGGGGCTCTTCCTCAAGAGATAAAGCATATACATAGCTTGCTATACTATACTAAGTCGGGGATAATGAAAGATATATTGTATAATCTTAAATATGGAAATCGCCCTGCCATAGGAGTTAAACTCGGCGAACAACTGGGTACAAAATTGGTCGCATCTCAGCACAAAGATTCAATATTAGTCCCTGTACCTCTCCATCCCAAGAGATTAAAAAAAAGAGGATATAATCAAGCACTTAAGATAGCTCAAGGAATACATAAAACAACTCAAATCCCTATAGCAGAAGGAATCCTCAAGCGAGTTCAGAATAATAAATCTCAAACTAAGATGGGTGTGATAGAGAGACAAGGAGACGTCAACCTGCGATTTGCCTTAGATAATAAAAGACCAAGACAAAAGGCTCCAAAAGCGATTATTGTTGATGATGTTATCACTACAGGATCTACGATACATGCTTGCTACCATTGGTTGACCTTAGCGGGTTATCAAGAGATCTATGTTGCCACGCTCGCTATTACGATCTGATTGATTAGTAAGGTCAAGGACTCTTTTTGTTTAGGAATACGCTAGTAGTGTGCACCTATCATTCGAGCATTGGTTTATTATCGCAGACAACATCTCCTGTACAGTCAAATTGTGTGTAAACTTCGCTTCTTAGTTTCCAGAGTCCTTGGATTTTATGCCACTTTGCGTAGTAGTCGCCACCTACATTAATTTCTTCTTCTTCTACCTTCCACGATCCTGTCCAGGTACCATATTCTGATGCCATATTCCAGTCCAGATTGGTCGTAATTATATCGGGGGTTCTTATAAAGACAACATCATCCCTCCCATCAAAAACACTTTGATAGATGTTCTGAACAGTTTCTTTTCCCTCGAAATAACCATTAGTTGATGTCAGTATAAAAAAGTTATGGATATAGGGTGCAGCAACGGTGGCTGCGTCATGTCTCGCAATAGCTTCATTATTTGACAGTCTGATATTAAATATGGCGAGCTCATCATCATCTGATAAATCCACATTACTTTGAGGTTGAGTTATGACATCTTGCGGATCATCTTCATTAGAGCAAGAACCTATAAACAGACAAAAGAAGAAGGCTATAAGTATTGAGTATTTCATGTGGTAGAAGGTTACTTTTTGATGAATCAGATATTGTTCGATGCTAAAATATATAGTGAGACAGTCTGCGAGAGTTCGAAAACATAAATACGGATATCCGAATTGATAGATCGGGATAATGTCCTTACTTGTTAATTTGTCTCGTGCTTTATATTTAGTTTAAGAGTCACGTGTCCAACAACATTATAGATTAAGATGATACATCTGATACAGCTACAGTTTAAGAAAAGAATATATGATGAAGGAATGGTAAGGATCAGTGGGATCCTTGATGATCTGAGCCATGAGGAGATTTGGTATAGTCCTAATAGCAATATGAATAGTATCGGAAATCTTGTTCTTCATCTCAATGGCAATGTCACACAATGGATTGGTACAGGTGTTGGTAAACATCCAGATGTAAGACAAAGGGATTTGGAGTTTTCAAGTAAGGGCACTCATAGCGCAGATGAACTTAAAGAACTCATGTCATCACTTAAAGCATTGACAGAACCCATAATCGATAAGTTAACCTATGAGCAATTATCCCAACCTCAAACGGTACAAGGATATGAAGAAACGGTAGGAAGTATCATTATACATGTAATAGAGCACTTCTCTTATCATGTAGGACAGATAGCCTTTATGGCTAAGTTGTTACAAGACCGTGACTTGGGCTTTTATGCTGATGTGGATCTGACGGTGATAGGATGATAATATAAGGCGCCCTTTTTCTTTATATTTCATCCGATAGGGTGACAACTCTTTATTAGAGGAAAGCATCACATTTGTGCAATATTTTTTCTATGGCAAAAATTATTATTGTTGAGGATGAAGTCGTCATTGCCCAAGATCTGAATTATTCTGTTTCTAAAATCGGGCATAAGGTATGTGCAATCTGTTATGATGGTAATTCAGCCATAGAGGAGATCAGAAAATGGAAGCCCGATTTAATTTTGCTCGATATAAGAATACCTGGGCAATTAGATGGAATAGGACTTGCAGAACTAATTAATAAAAATTATAAAATACCTTTTGTTTATATAACATCTTATAGTG
>CAZJHC010000161.1:0-8357 GCA_964545645.1 uncultured Saprospiraceae bacterium | reverse complement strand
ACATGGACTACAATAGTTAGTGGCATTGCCCCTAATCACTACACTCGAGCGGTAAGAGTAGATCCTGTTAGACCTGGATTATTATACGCCGGTACGGAGTGGGGTATGTATGTGTCTTTTGATGATGGAATGACATGGAAACCTTTTCAGCTCAATCTACCCATCGTATCAATTAGAGACTTACATATCAAAGGCGAAAGTCTGATTGCTGCAACTCATGGACGTAGCTTTTGGATGATTGATGATCTTGGTCCATTAAGACAGATGAATGATGATATTACATCAAAAAGTCACCACATTTTTGAGCCCAAGCCGGCCTATAGGATGGCACAAGGGGGTGGTTGGGGACGTCCTAATGCAAGACTCGTAGGACAGAATCATCCGAACGGGGTGCTATTTAATTATTTTATCAAGGATTATGATCCAGAGACAACCGTGACTTTGGAGATTACTGATACAGCAGGAAGCTTAATCAGACGATATAGTACTGATGCCAAGCAAAAGAAGCACAAACTAAAAGTCAAAGAAGATAAAAATAGCTTCGTCTGGGATATGAGATATGATGGATTCAAAGAGTTCGATGGTTTGATACTATATTCCTCCCCTAACCGAGGACCTAAGGCGATTCCCGGTCAATATATAGCCACACTCAAAATTGAGGATCAAGCGTCCACAGCAGAATTTGAGATCGAAAAAGATCCACGGATGGAAACTACTGATGAAGAGTATGTGCTACAGCGTGATTTTTTGCTCGAAGTGAGAGATAAAGTTAGTCAAGCTCATCAGGCCATCATTGACATCAGAAGCATCAGAGAAGATATTGAATACTTCAGCAAGAAATATAAGGGTAAAGAGCGCTATGAAGATCTTCTTAAGCTGACTAATGCATTGGACAAAAAGATGGGTGTCATTGAGAATAACATTCATATGACCAAGAATCAAAGTCGCCAAGATCCACTCAATTATGGAATTAGGATCAATAATAGATTAGCATTCTTAATGGCAGATCAACAGCGAGGAGACTACCCCCCGACAGATCAAGCCATAGAAGTAAAAGAAGCTGTTGGAGCCGAATTAACTAATGAGCTGAATGATTTGGATGAGTTGCTCCTAGAAAGCATTAAAGAGATCAATGATAAAGGGAGACCATTGGGAATACAGATAGTCACCGAAAGAATGGAACGAATGATACGCCCATGATGAAGAATATCATCTTCATTATGGCAAAGTGTTTCTATCATTCTATGAGCCTCCTGCGTATCCTACAAGTCTATCCCGAGCTTGTAGGAGCATGATGCCGGCGAACAGTTGCTCATTGATCTTATCAATAATAGAGGGCTGCCATCTATTAGCCTTATAGGGCGCAATGATGTAGAGAAAGGAGTCTTAGCTGCTTAATAGAGCTAATCTTGCCTTTATCAGCCTTACATAGCTTTTATTGCCGTAATAAATTGTGATAGTATGGGATTGCTATTGTCTGCACGCCAGACTGCTGATAGCGTTGTTCGCTGTGGGAGGTGATCGAGATCAATAAACTTTATATTTTTCAAGTTGTTGGTTTTCAATGAATTAGGGACGATAGATACGCCAAAGCCATTTTCTATCAACTTGTAGATAGAGTTAGAATGAATGGTGTTATGACTTACAATAGGCGTAAATCTGCAATCATCGAATATCTGCATCACCTTCTCATAATATGATGAGCTATAATGCTGATCAAATAGGATGAACGACTCATTTTTCAATTGTGACATATCCTCGAAAGACTGAGCCTCGAGAGGATGTCCTATTGGGAGCACAAGACAAAATGGTTCATTTAAAACCTCATAAGAAGAAAGTACCCTTGGGATACGCTGCAATCTTACGAACCCAAGATCCAATTGATTATGGATGAGTTTATCAACTTGTATATGATTGTCCATCTCATTGAGGTGAAAAAGAATGTCTTCTTGATTTTTTTTGTACTCTACCAATAGTTGTGGAATGATCTTTTGCATAGCAGAGCCTACATAACCTAGCTTTAGCTCTCCTTTGAGACCGTCGTGGATAAGCTTGGCGTTGTGGAGTATTTGATCCAGTCTACCCATTTGACCTGCTATTTCAGTTTTTAAGTATTGTCCAGCGGCCGTTAGGTTGACATTGCGATTATCTCGCTCTAACAGTAAGATCCCTAATGATGATTCCATGTCCTTAATCTGCTTACTTAGACCGGGTTGGGATATAAATACTTTTTCTGCAGCTTTTCGAAAGTGTAATTCTTCTGCCACAGCTAAAAAGTATTGCAATTGTCTTAAGCCAATATGATAACTCATAGTTATTATAAGGTACTAACATTCGACTTATTTGTTATTAATTCATTGTCTAATTTTAAAAGAATAATGTATTTGTTATGATTTTTCGCTATGGTTTGGATCATCTGACGACCGAGATCATTGATCAAATGATTAAAGGGGATATCAAAGGTCATTTGACAAACGAAGCAATAGATAAAATACAGAACTGTAGAAATCATGTTGATGCCATCGCTCAGTCCGATAAAGCAGTGTATGGGATCAACACTGGATTTGGTCCACTATGCGATACACAGATCTCTGCGCAGGATACTGCAGAGCTACAAAAGCGCCTACTTCTATCTCATGCCGTCGGGGTTGGTGTGCCGATAGAGTCAACATACTCCAAGATTATGATGATATGCAAAGTCCATGCACTCTGCCAAGGATATTCTGGCGTCAGCATAGGATTGGTCAGCCGTATCATTTATTTTATTGATCACGACTTATTGCCGGTAGTTCCATCCCAAGGATCCGTTGGCGCATCAGGTGATTTAGCTCCACTATCTCATTTGTTTCTTCCTCTGATTGGGGTGGGGGAGTTTTGGATGGAGGGTGCAATAGTACCAGCCAGTCAGGTATTAATTCAACATAGTTTAGACCCAATTCAACTGCAAGCAAAAGAAGGATTAGCATTGATTAATGGCACTCAGTTCATTTTGGCACATACTATTATAGGTTTGCTTAAGATGCGCTATCTATTAGATCTCTCTGATCTTTCGGGTGCTATGAGTATAGAAGGATACCATGGGAGCCTAGCCCCGTTTAAAGAATCTTTGCATCGGTTGCGTCCATTTGTAGGAACAATGGAGGTGGCACATCGTATGTGGAGCTTGCTATATAATTCAGCAAATTTAGCGTCGCACGAGAACTGCTCAAGAGTCCAAGATCCTTATTCGATTAGGTGTATTCCTCAAGTCCATGGAGCTTCGAGAAACGCCTATCGACACCTCAAAGACCTCACAGAGGTTGAGATGAATTCTGTGACGGACAACCCGATTATTCTCAATGAAGAGGAGGCCATTTCTGGTGGCAATTTTCATGGTCAACCTCTGGCGATGGCGATCGATTATACTTCAATAGCAGCATCAGAATTAGGCAACATTTCTGACCGTCGATGTTATCTATTGTTAGAAGGCAAGCATGGATTGCCGAGATTGCTCGTAGAAAATAGCGGCCTCAACAGCGGTTTGATGATTCCCCAGTATACCACTGCTGCACTGGTTACCGAAAACAAATCTCTATGTTTTCCTCCTTCAGCTGACAGTATACCTACTTCCTTAGGTCAGGAGGATCACGTATCTATGGGTAGCATATCATCGAGAAAGTTTGTGCAGATTCTGGGCAACGTCGAAAAAATACTGGCTATAGAACTGATGTATGCTGCACAAGCTATGGAGTTTAGAAGACCACTCAAGTCATCGGAGATCATCGAATCTAATTACGAGATCATTAGAGCTAAAGTCTCTTATCTTACAGAAGATCGATTGCTCAAGAATGATATCGATACAATGATCAAACTGGTTCAAAATCAGTCTTTTATCGTTGATCTACCACCACTAACCGAAAGCATAGAACCATGAGTTTTAAAAAACAAATACTACAAGGTATACCTGAAGCTTTGCCCGCAGCGACTGGCCGATCATCAGACGTGAGTCATGCACCTAAAAGGAAAGACATCCTCTCAATAAAAGAAAAGCAACTGGCCGTCCGCAATGCGCTGAGATATTTCCCTCCTGAGTGGCATCAACAATTGGCAACAGAGTTCATGTCGGAGCTCAAAGTATATGGTCGAATATATATGTATCGATTTAAGCCCGATTATGAGATGTACGCTCGACCGATAGAGGAGTATCCAGCCAAATCTACCAAGGCCGCAGCTATCATGCTGATGATTCAGAATAATCTTAACCCTGAGGTGGCGCAACATCCTGATGAACTGATTACCTATGGTGGTAACGGCGCCGTATTTCAAAATTGGGCGCAATACTTGCTCACCATGCAGTACCTATCCAACATGACAGAAGATCAGACGCTTCATCTTTATTCGGGACATCCGATGGGAGTGTTTCCATCATCGACAGATGCCCCTATGATGGTTGTTACTAATGGTATGATGATTCCTAATTACTCTCAACCAGACGATTGGGAGCGTTTTAATGCATTGGGCGTGACTCAATACGGACAGATGACAGCAGGATCGTTCATGTATATAGGCTCGCAAGGGATCGTCCATGGTACTACCATCACAGTGATGAACGCTTTTCGTACCATTCTTAATCAAGATGAATCTCCCAAGGGTAAGATATTCTTGACCGCTGGTTTAGGAGGTATGAGCGGAGCTCAACCCAAAGCTGGTAATATCGTCGATTGCATCACTGTCTGCGCCGAGGTCAACCCACAAGCGGCCAGAAAAAGGCATGAGCAAGGATGGGTAGATCTTTTGATAGATGATATGGATCAACTTATTAAAAGAGTAAAAACTGCGCAACAGAAAGAAGAAGTCTTATCCATCGCTTATATCGGAAATGTTGTAGAGGTATGGGAACAATTTGACAAGGAAGAAATATTTGTCCATGTAGGGTCGGATCAGACGTCCCTACATATTCCTTGGACAGGAGGATATTATCCCGTAGACTATTCATTTGCCGAGTCTCAGATGATGCTTAGGGATAATCCTGACTTGTTCAAGGAGCAAGTTCAAGCCTCACTGCGACGACATGCAGCAGCGATCAATAAACATGCGGCTAAGGGTACCTATTTTTTTGATTATGGCAATGCTTTTTTATTGGAGTCCGCTCGGGCAGGAGCAGAGGTACTTGCTGAGGATGGTATCAATTTTAGGTATCCATCATATGTGCAGGATATATTAGGACCTATGTGTTTTGATTATGGGTTTGGTCCATTCAGATGGGTTTGTACCTCTGGTAAAACTCAAGACCTGGATACAACAGACCAGATAGCCATGGAAGTACTGCAACAGATCATGGCTACTGCCCCCACAGAGATTAAGCTGCAGATGCAAGACAATATCCAGTGGATTAAGGATGCTAAAAAAAATAAAATGGTTGTAGGAACTCAGGCACGTATCCTCTATGCTGATGCCGAGGGTCGGATGAAGATAGCTAAGGCATTCAATGATGCAGTGGCCAAAGGCCAAATCGGCCCTATAGTCTTAGGGAGAGATCATCATGATGTGAGTGGCACAGACTCTCCCTACAGAGAGACTTCCAACATCTATGATGGTAGTCGTTACACCGCAGATATGGCCATACACAATGTCATCGGAGATAGCTTTAGAGGGGCTACATGGGTCTCTATACACAATGGTGGTGGCGTCGGATGGGGCGAAGTTATCAATGGAGGGTTCGGCCTGCTATTGGATGGATCTAAGGATGCCGAACAAAGACTGAGCAATATGTTGTTTTACGATGTCAATAACGGGATAGCCAGACGTAGTTGGGCAAGAAATAAGGAAGCACTCTTTGCGATTAAGAGAGAGATGAAGCGCAGTCCAAACCTTAGGGTGACTCTACCCAATATTGTATCGGATCATATTATCAACGAATTAATTTAATGAATGAGTTTACTCATCTACAACATACAAGAGCTCTTGCAAACTCGTCTCCATACTGATGGCCCCATATCGGGTGTTGAGATGGATAACTTGCCAACGATCAAGGACTCATTTGTACTCATAGAGCATGGGCGCATTACAGCTTATGGCAGTATGCGAGAGTGCCCTGATGTATCCACACACCACAAGATAGATGCAACAGGGAGAATCGTAATGCCTACTTGGTGTGACTCACATACTCATATAGTATATGCTGGTAATCGAGAGTCTGAATTTGTCGATCGAATCAAGGGTCTCAGTTATGAAGAGATAGCCGCTAAGGGAGGAGGTATCATCAACTCAGCTCAATTGTTACAACAGATCAGCGATGAGGAACTTTATCAACAAAGCCGCAGACGACTTGATGAAGTGATGAGCTTGGGGACAGGAGCAATCGAAATCAAGTCAGGGTATGGTCTCACTCCAGAGGCAGAGATAAGAATGCTGAGAGTGATCAAGCAGCTAAAGCAATCATACGACCTACCCATCAAAGCTACTTTCTTGGCAGCACATGCGGTCCCATTGGAGTATCGTGGTCGTCAAGAGGCGTATATAAAAACGATCTTGTCCGAATGCTTGCCAACCATCGACCGAGAAGGATTGGCAGACTATATCGATGTATTCTGTGAGCAACATTACTTTTCTGTAGCAGAGATGGAAGCGATCTTAAAAGAAGGCAAGCGCTATGGCCTAAGACCTAAGGTACATGTCAATCAGTTTAATTCGATAGGAGGAGTCACCGCAGCGGTTACTAATGATGCACTCACTATAGATCACCTGGAGGTGTTGACTGAGGCTGATTTGGAGGCGCTGGCTAACAGTCGCAGCATACCAGTAGCATTACCTACTTGTTCTTACTTCTTGGATATACCATATACGCCAGCAAGAGCGATAATAGATAGTGGACTACCACTGGCTGTCGCCAGTGACTATAATCCCGGCTCGACTCCCTCTGGCAACATGAATCTGGTTCTTTCGATGTGTTGTATTAAACTCAGGATGACGCCCGCTGAGGCTATTAATGCAGCAACGATCAATGGAGCATATGCCATGGGACTCCAAGCAGAAGTAGGGTCTATAACGGAGGGTAAGCTGGCCAACCTAATAATTACAAAACCTATCAACAGCTATGCATACCTCCCGTACGCATTTGGCTCTAACCACATAGATCAAGTCATCATCAAGGGCGAGTTATTGAATCCCTCTACTAATACTGGCAATGCATGATAACTACATCAACCTACAAAGCCTCCTCATCGGAAATCTGGATAGGTCGCACTCCCTCGGCCATAGAGACTGAACAATATTGGTATCAGAAGGTGGAATGTTTGGATCTATTGCAAACCCCTGAGCTTAGTCAAGACATAGCCTTGCTCGGTTACGCTTGCGATATCGGAGTCTTAAGAAATCAAGGTAGAGCAGGCTCCGCTCAAGGCCCAGAAGCTTGTAGAAAAAAATTGAGCAGATTAGCTTGGCATCATGATCTCAGTATTGCAGATGTTGGAGATATATACTGTACAAATGATTCGTTGGAGTTAAGTCAAGAGGCATTAGCACATGCTGTCTATCGATTATTGAGCAACGCTACCTTCCCAATCCTGATAGGTGGTGGTCATGATATGGCATGGGGTCATTTTAAAGGGATACATAAGTCTCTTCTGGGGCAATCAAGGGCTACTAAGGTTGGTATTATCAATTTTGATGCTCATTTTGACCTTCGCCCAGTGGTCGATAGTGCCAACTCTGGTACACCATTTAATCAGATTCTCCGAACTCATAGCAGTGATGTGGACTATATGGTTGTTGGGATTCAGCGTGCGTCCAATGCACCTTCATTATTTGAATTAGCCCGCCAGTTAGAAGTTGCCTACATAACTAATGATGAGTGCTTAGGCTCCCGAATAGAATTGATTATTGATCAATTGACGGAGTTCATAAGCAATAAGGACCATATATATCTAAGTATAGATTTGGATAGCATATCATCTGCTTATGCCCCTGGGGTTAGTGCTCCTTCTCCTATGGGTTTTGCTCCTTCTTTTTTGTTGAGATGCCTGACACATCTCCTCGACTCTAACAAGGTTATTTCTTGTGATATCGCTGAGCTCAATCCTGCTTATGATCTTGATGGAATAACGGCCTCTCTGGCTGCAAGTATAGTAGATCATATTGTTTCTGTTAAAACTATGTAAATAATTGATAATCAGTATTATAAATTTATTTCATTAAAAATTTATCAATTGTCATACCTTCAATCATTTTCAGATATTTGGTGTAAGACTTTCCTAACAATAGGTGCCGTTTCCTTTCACTTGTGTTGTGATCCGAGGATCGTGATTTATGTAGCGTCATAATTTTTTAAATATGTAATCCTCGGTTGAAATAGTCGTCTATAACAATACCTATATCAA
>CAZJHC010000160.1:0-8401 GCA_964545645.1 uncultured Saprospiraceae bacterium | reverse complement strand
GGTCCACAAGGTGCTACAGGCTCAATGGGATCAGTAGGTGCTCAAGGTCCTGTAGGCCCAGCCGGTCCTCAGGGTGAAACTGGCCCACAAGGACAACGTGGCGAACAAGGAGATAGAGGCGAACAAGGTCCAGTTGGTGTTCAAGGCCCCGTAGGTTCTCAAGGTCCCGTAGGTCCAGCCGGCCCTCAAGGCCCTGTAGGCCCTTCAGGATCACAAGGAGAGACGGGTTCTCAAGGTCCAGCCGGTGCCCAAGGCCCTGTAGGTCCACAGGGAATAGCTGGTTCTCAAGGACCTGTAGGTCCCCAAGGCCCTGTAGGCCCACAAGGTCTTAAAGGAGATAATGGAGGATTAAGTGCTAAAAAAGGAGAGTTTATAATCCCTTCATGGAAAGATGTTGAAGTGGGAGATTCAGGTACATTCGTAGATTCTTGTTTTGGGACGATTACATGGAGAGTTGATGATTTAGTGACGTTTCCGATGGGTAACCCAGATGGAACACATAGTAGCATGAAATTGTCTTACACATTCAATGATTTAAACTATACTCCTATGTGCAGCTTTATACAAGCAGTTAACCCATATGATATAACTACCGATAGAGCTCGTGCTGCAGTAAACATGGCTATAAATCTTAGAGGAAATGTTTCTTCAAATTCATTGAATGTTAATGTTACTCGAACTGATGCAGAAGAGCCTTGGAATGATGACTATTTATTTTATTTGATATCCTTTAATTGATAAGATGAAATCCTGAGCACTTAGTGCTCAGGATCTTTTTCATTATTGAAAAATCAAAATCAATTTTTAATTATGTTGAATAAACTAACTTTTATAATAATATTTTCGATTCTGACTCTTACAGTTCTGAAAGGTCAGGTAACTAAATCAGCATCTTATTCCAATACGGAAATTCCGGCTAACGGATTCATCAGTATATTTGGATCTCACGATTTTACTGATTTAGGAGAGTCAAACAGTATCGTATTTACCAATAGAGGCGACTCTAGGAGTTATTTAAATTTTATAGGTAGTGCTCAATGGAATGAGGCCTCAAAGGAGGGCTATGTAGATGGGTTTGTAAAGGTTTATCATGATAGACCGTTTGTTTTTCCTATAGGAAATAATAATGATTATAGGCCTGTAGGAATATCTGGTGGTATGGAAATATCGGCGGCGTACGCTGATGCTAACCCTAACATGATCGAGTCCATCGATAATACTCTTTCTAAGGAGTTGTTGGAACTTTCAGATCATGGTTATTGGGAGATTGATGGCAGATCATCTACACATTTGACGCTTACTTGGAATCACGATACGGATATAGATCATCTTATTGGGAAGGATTTAAAAAACTTGACGATAGCTGCTTATAATGGTAGCGAATGGGTGGCTATTCCATCTGTTTTGGAGGAGGAGCAATTAGATATTACAAAGAGTGAAATGGGTTTTACAAAAAAATCCACAAATGCTGATATCGGTGCCATATCCACTAAGTCTATCATCGTACCATCTAACTATGAGTATTTTACATTGGCGTCTACTGGTTCTGATCTATTGTCATCTAATCCTTTTAGAATGAGTGTTTATCCTAATCCTGCAGTTGAGAATAACAATATTACAGTTGACTTCTCTTTAAGTACGGGTGATGGAGAGGTGCTAATTGCTAAGATGGGAGAGGATCCAATATACAAGGAGAAGATTCAGAACTTAACGAATGGGAAACTACGGATGAGTACGAATACCTTGGAGAGTGGCGTTTACTGGGTTATTCTGGCAGATAGCGATGGTCAAAAAACGTATAAAAAGCTGATTATTTTGGATGCTGCGTCGGTGAGGTAATATCTTTTTGCAAAACCCTTATAAATATATTATTGGAGACCTTCATTGAGGGTCTCCTTTTTTATTTAGAAAATCTTCAAGTAGATCTATGAGATTTTGAAAAGCAATGTTTTCCTTTAATTGGATATTATTGTCCAAAATAAGGTTCGCTTGATTTTCGAACGGCTCAATATATTTTTTATATGCTGGTTCAGCATGTTTGAAAAAGCGATGTGAGATTTCTGCCTCTTTATAATTTCTACACTTTTGATCTCTTATAAGTCTTCTCTGATAAGATGAATTCCTATCCAAAGTCACAAATACTTGATAGTCTATTAATTCATTAATTTGAGCAAAATGATTTATAAATAGACCTTCAACCAATATAATAGGAGCTACCAATAATGTTTTAAGAGAGGAAGAAGATTCAGCATTGAATACATATTCCTTGATCTCAACATTTTTACCACTCTTCAATTTAACTAAGTTATCATAGAAAGTATTGATCTCAAATGAAGAAGGTAAATCAAAATTGAGATAACCGTCTTCATCCATTACCTGATTGCTTCTTTGTAAATAGTAATCATCCATGGAATGAAGAACCACTTGATCTGGACCAAGCTGTTTTAATATCTCCATAACAATCGTGCTTTTTCCAGATCCACTTCTTCCGCTGATTCCGACTATAAGGGTTTCCATTATTCAAATATAGCCGCTCAGGATACTTTTTATAACGAATAGATGATTATCTGATTAAATTATTATGTCAAAAAAAACTACTTTTCCAGTATGTTAATACACATTGTAAGAGCGATAATAGGTGTTGTTATTATTTTAGGTATTTGTTATCTGCTCAGTACGGATAAAAAGGCCATCAAGTGGAGGATTATTTGGAGTGGTCTTTTGCTTCAAGTTGTATTGGCGTTTTTGGCTATCAAGATTCCGTTTGTAACGGGTTTCTTTAAATATATAGTCGATTTATTCTTGGTTGTTATCGCTGCATCCGAGGAGTCAGCAGTATTCTTATTTGGGGATTTAGCCAAGAATTTAACGTTTGGATTTGCATTTTCTACCTTGCCGATAATAATCTTCTTTTCGGCGCTGACATCATTAGCCTATTACTATGGGATTTTGCAGAAAGTGGTTTATGCTTTCGCCTGGCTAATGAATAAAACGATGAAATTAAGTGGCGTTGAAAGTTTGGCTGCTGCTGCTAATGTATTTATTGGTCAAACAGAAGCACCTTTAGTTGTTAAGCCTTATCTAGAACGAATGAGTAAATCCGAAATTATGACAGTGATGACGGGTGGTATGGCAACTATAGCTGGCAGTGTGTTTGGAGTATATGTAGCCATCTTAGGCGGTGCTGACAGTGCCGCTAAGCAAGAGTTTGGTATGCATCTTTTGATTGCATCATTGATATCTGCTCCAGCGGCTTTGCTTATTGCTAAGATGTTGGTACCTGAGCGTATGGATCATGAAATGAATACCAGCCTCGAGGTGCCTAAATCAGAAGTAGGAAGTAATGCGCTAGATGCTTTGGCTAAGGGGACAACTGATGGTGTAAAACTAGCTGTTAATGTAGCGGCTATGTTATTTGCTTTTATGGCGCTCATATATCTCAGTAATAATATTCTTGAAATCATAGGTGATAAACTATCCATCAATGATAATATCTTGAGTATGACTGGCGGTAAGTATGATAAATTAAGCATGCAATTATTCTTGGGATATCTCTTTGCTCCTTTGGCATGGGTTATTGGGATAGCGAGTGATGAAATCTTGTATATCGGGCAGTTATTAGGAGAGAAAACAATACTAAATGAATTTGTAGCCTATTCATCCTTAGGAGATATGAAACGAGAGGGTATTGTCTCTGACAGATCGATTATCATAGCGGCATACGCTTTGTGTGGATTTGCCAACTTTGCTTCAGTAGGTATTCAAATCGGAGGAATAAGTTCTATTGCTCCTAAGACTCGAAAAGATTTGACTGAATTAGGTTTTAAGGCTCTGATAGGAGGGACCTTGGCTACGATGCTAACGGGTTGTCTTGCTGGTGCTCTTATTTAAATTAGTCCTTCGGGCAGGTCCATATAGATATTATTCTCCTCAGGAGCAAAATGTGTAATCAAGGCTTCGTGTAATGGAATCATGATTTCATCGTGATTTTTATTGATCAGGATGGCCATGAGTTGTTGAGGGTATTCGTCTACACGAACGATTTTACCTAGGTCTCCATGCTCCTTATCGATAATGTTCATGGAGAGGTAGGAATCTTTCTTTAGATCCCCAGTGCTTTCTATATGTTGGATGTCTTCAGTGAGTAAATAGAGCTCAAGCAACTGATAATTATCCATCGCCTCTGAACTATCGCAATTTTTGAATTTAATTATAGTGTCTCTCGCAACTTCTAAAGACTCTATTCTAAATGGGACCTTATAACCATCTATCTTAATAAAGACAAAAGTTTGATTTTTCAAATCTCCTAAATAGAGATCGTCAACACTAATCTTGGCATGACCTTTATAACCGTGCGATTTTCGGATAATTCCTATGCGTGTAAAGTCTTCTTTATAAAGCCTTTTAAATTTATCCATGAGAAAAGTCAACTATACTTTGAATAAAAACCTGCCCAATGTTGGCTTTGTCTGGCCATGCTATATCAGAGCAGCTATCAAAACACTGGGTATCAAATACATGGATCTCTTTATAAATCAATCCAATATCTGGTGCATAATACTCTATGGCATGTCGATATTGAAGCCTGTTTTCATAATTGGCTAAGGTGACAGCAATAACATTGGTAAACTCCATGCCATTCACCTCTGTGGACATGTTTAGATCTGTATAGATCGATTGCCAATTACTGTAATAAGACAATTCTCCACTTCCAATAGGTATTAGGACATTATCATCAAAAAATGCATTTGGATTCCAAGTGTCATCTGTCATAGGAGGTAATACCAATTTAATTTGACTGATGTTTTCTTCTTTTCGTATGACTTGATTATTAGCTATATGGCTTGTTACTCTACCTACGAGTTGCCATGAGTCACTTATTGATAACTTGGTATACTGATCAATGACTGAGATTTCTTCTTCATTACTATCTATATAGCTACTTGATACGCTCTCTCTTAAGTAATAGTTAAAACTATCTCTGGTACTGCCGTCATTATAAATATCTACTTGTGACACTTTATAATCAACAATGTTTCTTTGTAAAGGGAAGTAAATGGTATCGTCAATGGAATTTTCTGATTTTTCTTCATCATTAGAGGTACAACCTGATAGCATGAACCCTATACCAAAAAATACAAGATATCTAAGCATAAACGCTTTGTTAGCAGTCAAATATACATAGAATGTAGTTTAATGTGTTGATGTTGCATCTTTGGCTGCTTTTTAACTCGAGTACCCTGTCGCCTATAATGTCTCATATAGATGGGGGATGCCCTGTGTTTATAGGGTCTATATAGATAGAAGTTATACCATAGAGTGATGAAAAACACAGCACTATACTTGAACAATAGCAACCAATGGGTCTTTGGAAATGATAAGATACATTTTAAGGGATCATTGACCAATCAACAAGAGTTGATTTCTCTACTCTTACATGAAGGTATTGCAGCATATGACTTTACACCTGCACAGATTGCCCTTTCTATCATTACGCTGATAAAGAAAAAAAATAACATAAGGTTGAAGGTCGCCATCAAGGAATCTATGACCATAATTAAAGGAACATATTCCTATATAATTATATCTGAGAGTATAGTTAAAAAAGTATACTGTGTTAAGAACGGTGTAGACCTATATGTCGGATTGGATTATAACCAATTTCTAATAGGAGACGAGATCAACAAATTGTTGAGTAGGACCAATCGTGTCATCAGTCTTGAAGATGGGATGATGGCAGAAATATTTGAGGATGGCACCTGTTTTTTTACTGATGCAGAAGGTCAACGATTAAATAAAGAATATCGAAATGTCATCGGTCGAGAAATTGTAAATCCTGAAGATCAAATTGTCAATATTTTAAAGAAAGAACTAAGTGGAGTGATCAAGAATGTCTTTAAAAAGGACCTCTTAAGTCCTGCAATTAATTAGAGTTAGTAAATAAATTTCTGGTTTTGTTTAGTTAAAAAGAGTGCTCATAACGGGCACTTTTTTAATGAGATAGCTTAAGACTTGTCAGAGCTTTGTGCTCCGCTATAGCCAATTCGATCAATCTATCGATCAATTCATTATTGCTTATACCTGATATTTTCCAAAGAGTAGGATACATGCTTATATCAGTAAATCCTGGAATAGTATTTATTTCATTAATGTAAAGCGCTCCATCTTTGGTCATAAACATATCAACACGGGCCATTCCACTACATTCGAGACATTGATATGTCTTAATGGCCAGATCTTGTATTCTACTTACCTGTTCTTTGGTAAGTTTGGCTGGTATCTCTAAGTTAGCGCCATTTTCATCGATGTATTTGCTCTCATAAGAGTAAAACCCAGTTTTGGGTATTACCTCGCCGGGTATAGAAGCTATCGGATCATCATTGCCGAGTATGGCACATTCTATCTCCCGCCCATAGATGCGTTTTTCGATGATGACTTTATTGTCAAAAATAAATGCATGATCAATCGCATCTTGATATTTGGCCTCATTATCTACATAGGATACACCTACGGACGACCCCATATTAACTGGTTTTATAAACAACTCTTGACCTAGGGTTTCTGATATTTTTTTATAACTGTAGTCTTTTTTATTGGACTTTCTCAAAGTGACAAAAGGAGCATTCTTAATGTCACTATCTCTGATTAGTCTCTTCATCACTTCTTTATCCATTCCTATGGCAGATCCCAAGATACTGGGTCCAACACAAGGTAGATTAGCCAACTTAGCAAAGCCTTGTATGGCCCCATCTTCACCATAGGTACCATGCAGTACAGGAAAAATCACATCTACCTGACCTATTGGATTAAAAGTTTCAGCATGTATGATTTTATGATCATCGGTGTTTTGAGATATGATGACAGGGGATGATTGATCCGCTAACTTAACTGTGCTGGGGTCTGTGGTGTCTATAAGCTCTATGCTCTCATGTTGAGATAGCCACTGTCCTTCCTTATCTATACCTATTAATATGGGATCATATTTATCCTTTGGCATAGATGAAACAATATTTTTCGCGGAAAGTATGGAGATCTCATGCTCTGTAGATCTTCCTCCATATATGACTGCCACCCTAATTTTACTCATTATATGATATTATCAGTTGCTAAAGGTCATATTATATTATTAAAAATCATAATATGAATGGATCATTTCTCATATGCTGAAATCCCTTAAATCGAGAATCTGCTTGGAATATCGATTAAATCCAAGCAGAAGTCGTCATTAATTGTAAAAAGTGTGACTTGAGGACATATTTGTGATGTAATCAAAAACAAATAAAATCACTTATTATGAAAAGTATTAAATCAAAAGCTGACCATTACGCAAGATTAGTAATCCTTGTTTCTACTGTATCTGCATATGCTGCAGTTCTTATAGCTTGTGTACTATAAGTAACTAACTGATATCATCAGAAGATGAATCAAATAATAATAGCAGTAACTTGTTTGGCACTATTAGTTGGATGTCATAATAATCAAAGGGACTATGTATGTCCTCCCTGCGATTTGCCTTGCGATGAATTGACGTTCACTAAATCAGGAACCTGCCCTCATTGCCATATGAAATTGGTAATGAAGAGCACCCTGATGCTTGAAGATAGTTTAGTGCTCAATGATGTCCATATTGAGACAGGTTCAGGTGTATTCTTGATAGATGGGGGAGTTGGTAATCATGATAAAAAAATCAAAGTTTATTATCATAAACCCAGAAATTTTGATGCAAATTCTGAAATACTCATGGTTATCCCAGGTGCTGGAAGAAATGGAGATAGTTATAGAGATGCATGGGTGCAAGAATCAGAGAAGTATAACGTCCTGATCCTGTCAACTATGTACTCTGAAGTCGACTACCCTTTTGAAAACTATCATCTATGTGGGTTAATCAAAGAGCCCAACTTGATAGAATCTATAAGGTATGTAGAAGGGACTAATTATGCCCTGCTCGATGAAGAAGTTTTTAATTACCGTGTCAATACGAATTCGGATGATTGGATCTTCAATGATTTCGATAGGATTTTTAATATAGTAGTTGAAGCAACTGGCTCGAATCAAACCCAGTATGATATGTTTGGACATTCTGCAGGAGGACAGATCCTCCACAGATTTGCGTTGCTATCACCTAACAATATGGCCAATCGAATAATAGCCGCAAACTCTGGGTTCTATACGCTACCGGATGTCCATGGTAAGTTACCTTTTGGTATCAAAGATGTCGTTAATAGTGAAGAAGCATTGGTACAATCCTTTAAGAATAATCTGATCCTGCTGGTAGGAGAACTTGACAATGAAAGTGAACAAGGAGGAACCCTCCTGAGATCGAATACGGTAGATCTACAAGGAACTCACAGGCTTGAGAGGGCACTATATTTCTTTCAGTACTCAAAAGAAAGAGCAAAAG
>CAZJHC010000159.1:0-8479 GCA_964545645.1 uncultured Saprospiraceae bacterium | reverse complement strand
AATTCACATAGATATTCATAATTAATAAACTTCTTCTCTATCCTCCCCCTTCTAACCACTCTTTAAAGTCGCTGACTCGTTCACGGCTGACAATGATCTCAGATGGAGCTTCATACATCGTATTTAACTTGAGTCGACTATTAGAAAATTGATTGATTTTTTGGATCCCGTTGATATTGACTATGAACGAGCGATTCACTCTATAGAAAGCTTGAGATGGAACGAGCCCCTCTAAATCTGCTAAATTAAAATCAATGATAAATCGCTGATTGTCATTAGTGACTAAAAAAACAGTTCTTCCCTCAGCATAAAACAGTTGGATATCAGATGTCTTAATGGACTGTATGAGGTTACCTTTTTTTACTACAAATCGATCCTTGGTCTTCTTGGCTTGAACAGCATGCGATAGACCTGACAGCACATCCAATCTACCTAATTGAGAGCTTAATGTATTGAGTTTTTTAAGAGCTTTGCTCACCTCCATATAGGTGATGGGCTTCATGATATAATCTATACTGTTGACCTTGAATGCGTCTAAGGCGTAGTCATCGTGGGCTGTAGCAAAAATCACAGGACACTTGACCTCCACAAGACCAAATATCTCAAAACTGAGTCCATCAGAAAGTTGGATATCCATGAATATAACGTCAGGACGGTGCTCATCATTAGAGAGCCAAGCTGCAGCTTTTTCGACCGAGGTAAGGATATCCATTACCTCAATGTCTGAATCATACTTTAATAGATATCTCTTAAGTTTTTCGGCAGCAGGGATCTCGTCTTCGACTATAAGTATCTTCATGGTCTCAAGTATTTTTATTAGGATGGTTCAGGTTGCAATTGGAGCAATGGTAAGAAAATAGTCCTCGTTTGTTCATTTTCTTTAATCGTGACTGCCCGATCTGTATATAGACTATAGGTTCTGTTCAGATCCTTTAGATCATCGTTATTGATCTTATGATTTAACTTGTCATGAGGGACATATGATATAGATAGACTATGCTCCTCTCGAGAGAGATTGATCTTCAAGACTTTATGATTACTCACTATGGTTTTCTTTATGATCTTCTCGATGATGTATAATAAGCTCCCGGGTATTATGTCACCCTCGATCGAAAGTTTGTGATCAATTGAAGTCTTACGATATGGTAATCGATTGATCAATCTCGATAGAGAGTTTAGTGCTTTAAGCTCTTGATGGATATCAACGATCTCTTGACTATTCTTGGTTAGCGTATATCTGTAGAGTAGAGCAAAGTCGTCTATCATGTCATCAGCTTCGTCTATTTTGTCATCTTGAATATGAGTGAGCAGACTTTCTAAAGTCTCGAAGAGCAAGTCTGGATTGACTCCTCTTGTAAGTTTTAAAAAATTGGCATCTGCCTGCTCTTTAAGCTGATTTTCAACCATTAATATCTCAGCAGAGGCTATGGAGATATAGTAATGACTAAGATATACCGCTGCCAGCGCTACACTCAAACCTGAATACAAAATTATAAAAGGCTGTATCTCTGAGATGTGCGGTTGATACCCTAAAGCGAATCTGAAGTAGCCCGACAATCCAATACATACTAAGAGACTCGTCAAGCCAATGGTCGTCATTATAGTTAAAGCCACTTTGCTCGCTTGTGACAAGCCTTGAGCGACTGAGGATAGGTTCTTTAATAAAAATCTCGTCGCCTCGGACACTATCACAGCTAAGAGTACGCAAACGAAATACTCATCACTTATAAAAAATCCAAGAGCCTGCTCGATACTATTGTTGACTAATAATATCAATAGATATATAATAGTCCCACTAACTATGGGGCTACATATTCTAAATGCCCAATAATCTGTAATCGCTCTTGTATTCATTCGATTGGAATAGTTACGGCAAATACACGCTCATGCTCATATATACTGACCTTGTGATTATCCCATAATCGATATCTCTTCTGAAGGTTGGACAGTCCTATGTTATTGGACTCTACCATGGCTGGAGCAATCGTCTTATTGTTTTCTACTCTAACGATATCATCACTGCCCCCCATTGATATAGTAAGATGATGCTCTTCATTCACCACATTGTGTTTGAGGGCATTTTCGACAAGAGTCTGCAGACTCAAGGGTAAGATGCGTTTGCCCATAAGCTCCTCTGGGATATCGGTTGTTAAAGTAATATTACTGCCAAATCGAGCTCGCATCATCTCAACATATGAGCGAACTAAAGCTACCTCGTCTTTCAGGTAGATTGCTTTCTTATTATAATTATCGAGGGTATAGTTGTATATCTCGGATAGTCTGCGGATGAATAATTCTGCTTCGCTCTTGTTGCTATGTATCAGAGAGGATATGGTGTTAAGGCTATTGAACAAAAAATGGGGCCTCAACTGACTCTTGAGGGTTTCCATCTGGAGATCTACGATTTCTCTTTTTAACTGTACTTGATCAATCTGTGCTTGCGCTACAGCACGATACGAATATAGTGCATAAGATAGGATCGAGATAATTAGAGAAAGGACCACGGCCACGATGATTAACTTAACACAAGTAATCACTGAGAATGACGCTGGCTCAATTGATACTGTCACTATATATCTCCACAGAAACTTATAGTAACAATAGAAACTCATGCTGGAGATAGAGCTATACAAAAGGGTGCTGACGACCAGTCGCAGTCCAGCGTTTTCTTCCCAGTTTAATTTGTCATTAAACCTGTCTGATATAAATTTGGCTACAAAGGCAACGAAGATTGCCAAAGTCACGGCCCCAAGGAGTACCGGCAGGTTGACCTCCGAGATGATATACTCCTCGCTTAGCACTAAGTATATATGGACCAAAAGTCCTCCAAGGGCTCCAGTTAAAGCCGTAAGAATCTGCCTGGGCATGATCTTGTTGTATAGTGAAGAAAGCACACTCATTAACTCAAAGTAATCATAATTAGATGATCACTTTGAGTTTTTATGAGTGCTTTGATTGATAGTATAATTAATCGATAGCTCTTAAGGCTCTACCATAATAAGTTTCAGAATTGAGCGTCTTGGCTGCTTTTCTATAAGCATCTGATACCTGACTGCCACATTCTGTTACAAGAGGGGCTAAATCTCGAAGTGCCTCAGTCTTGTAGTGGTCAGAATCAATCTTCTCTATTTGATTCAATATCTGTATCAATTGATCTTCGGTCAGGTTATCTTTATCGGAGAGCTCTTGTATGATCTCTGTCGTATAATTATCATCGCTGATATCATCGAGACCATCGACGATGGCCTTTAAGGACTCCAAACCGAGATCAAATCGGTCGATCATCTTCCTAAATGACTCAGACTTGTAATGGTCAGAATCTATATTATCAGCACTGTAATTAATCACCTTAGCAACCATTGCATCATTTAACTTCTGCCTTTTGATCTCTTGAATGATCTCTGTAGCATAATGATCAGAGTTGATATCCTCCAAGGCGTCCAGAACGATATTGAGCATAGGTTCATTCATTCTTCCTCTTGAGTCTATAGCGTCCTTGAGGAGCTCAGCCTTATAATGATCAGAATTGACATTTTCGGAGAGATTCAACACCTTGGTCAAGTTCCGATCATTAATATCTCTATCTGATAATAGTGCTTGCAAAACCTCTGTGATATAATGATCTGAATTGATCTTATCAATGATCTCTAACATGGCCGAAATATTATCTTCCGAGAGAGATTTATCCCCTATGGCATCTCTTAACACCTCCGAGATATAGTGATCTGAGTTGATAGATCCAGCGGCGTCTATATATGCCTTGATAGCCTGATCCGAACTAAGAAAAGCACTCCTGTTATCCGATAACAAGCTCGCCAGATAGTGATCAGAATCTATCTCATCACCCAGAGCATCTATGACCTCAGCCAACTCGGCATTGTCCAAGTCTTCATTCAACAATAGACCAAAATAATGTGTTTTAATAAAATCTCCATTTTGGCTTTCAATCTCCTCTATCACGGCAGCTAAGCCTCCATTACTAAAGATTCGCTCATGTCTACTCTTTGCCCCCAGTGTAGTGGTTTTAAATATCTCTGGCAACATCTCAGCCAGCCAATCCTCGCCTTGAGGGATGTATGCTTGCTCTCGGCGCCCTACATAATATTTTCTGGTCAGAGTTCCATTGCGATCGGCATCGATCTCTACTCTACGCTTATTGCCAAAGGCCGATTTTTTTACTTTAAAATAGCCACCATCTGTAATTCCTATGATATCACGATCATCATCAGAGATGATAATATCACCTTCATATTCTATCTCAAAAGAAGTAAAGGCGGTTTTAACTTTAATTTTTTCGCTTCCTGATCGTGATATATGGTGCGAATATGAGTCTTGTGCCGTGCTAATATGCGTATAGGGCGTACCGATTAAGGTGATTAGTATGACAATAACAACAACGTAAAATTTTTTCATGTCCAATGCTTTTAAAATAGTTGATAATGTAAATATGTACCTAAGGATAGGGTATATGAAAATCCAATGTCATCAACTGTAGAATCAGTGTAATGAACTGTAGATTATGACTTGCTATTAATATGAAAAGCAATTCCAAATATTCCTTCAGATATATGACTGGTACTGACATCAATATCGGATAGAGATAGGTGCTTTTCTGAGATAAGATATGGAGGCGTTTCATAGGTTCAGTGATTTGATACATTTTTGATTACGACTCAAATATGACTCAAGTATTGACCTACATGAAAGTCTTATGTCATGAGTTGTAAGATTGATGTCGTGAAGTGTTGAGAAAGAACTAAACTGTAAATATTCCTATATGATATCACGTCTGTAGAGGCTTGATGAGCCTATTCTTCAGCTTCAGAGTAGGCATATTATGTAATCTATATATCTAAGCGGATATATTCTTTTAATTAGTGGCATTAGTCTATTATAAACTAAGATTGGTGGTGGCGAGATCATACATATATCGATATGCATGTAACCCTGACTAGAGGGTTGCTGTCAGACTCATGATTCATATTTATAACTCATTCTTAATGTTCCGGACTGAGTACTCATTAGTAGATTGAGCATTCATAAGGAAGCCAAATTCATTTTAGATTCATGATATTAGAAATCGATAATCTCTCTAAACGATATAAGAACAAAAAGTTCGGTTTAAAAGACTTCTGCCTCACCATCGAAAATGGAATCTTAGGATTACTTGGACCTAATGGGGCTGGCAAGTCCACATTATTGAAGATGTTAGCTACTGTAAGCAAACCGACTGGGGGAAGTATAACGCTCAATGGTCACGATATTGTAACATCTCCAGATCATATGCGCGGTCAATTAGGTTTCTTACCTCAAGACTTCGGGGTATATCCCAACCTGAACGCTCACGAATTCTTGCGATATATGTCTGCTATGAAAGGCATTGGAGGCCCTAATCTTGAGAATCGCATTAGCATGTTACTTGAAGGACTAAATCTCACGGAGAATGCCAAACGGCCCATTGGAACCTATTCTGGAGGCATGAAGCAACGTATTGGAATCGCTCAAGCACTATTAAATAGTCCCAAGGTCGTTCTGTTCGATGAGCCAACGGTTGGTTTAGATCCGAAAGAGAGAGTGAGATTCAGAAATCTCATTAGTGAATTAGCTTATGATTCGATTGTCATTTTGTCCTCTCATATCGTTTCAGACATTGATACTATAGCAGATTCAGTCGCCATCATGAAAGATGGAAACCTACTGAGCATAGATGAACCAAAAAATATAGTTGACAAGATACAGCATAAGGTCCACACTCAAAATCTTGCATTGGAGTCACTCGAGGCATTCAAACAACAATACATCGTCATAGATGTGATGCGCAAGCAGTCTCAAGTCTCAGTCCGATATATCGATGAGTCCAAACTCTCTACTGAGATTGCAACATTAGAAGATGCCTACTTATATCTCATCGAAACCCATTAACATGAAGCAAATATGGACTATTGTTTGGTATGACTACTTACAGCGGATACGGAGTTATCGATTCTTGATCATAATCTGCGTTAGCTTAGCCATAGCATCAACTTTTCTGCCAGGACCAGAGGATGGCTATAGCACTATACGTATCGGTGACTATGTGGGCAACAACAACTCAGCATGGGTTGCATACGTAACGGCGA
Source organism: uncultured Saprospiraceae bacterium (assembly GCA_964545645.1). Classification (GTDB taxonomy): domain Bacteria; phylum Bacteroidota; class Bacteroidia; order Chitinophagales; family Saprospiraceae; genus GYS-P2D. The sequence continues at coordinate 2,360 of CAZJHC010000159.1, read as the reverse complement.
TTATGGCCAGTGCATTTGTCAGTTGGATTGGGTACTATCTCATAAATAGCAGTATTAGGATAGATCAGGAAACCAAGGTCGGCATCATTGTCTCAGCCAGTAGCATCACCAATTTTCAATACTTACTATCTAAATACGTAGCCAATATACTGATCCTGCTTACCGTCGTCATGATGGTTCTACTAGTTAGTATCGTCGAGTTTTTTGCATTTGGAAATACATACTCTTTTGAGATATCACAGTTTTTATGGGCCTACCTGTTTATTCCAATTCCATCAATCATATTAGTTGCGGCGATAGCTGTGATGTTAGAAGTATTCTTAGTGAACAAGTCTCTAATTCAGAACACGGTCTATTTTTTCGCATTCGCTATAATGATCATCCCTGGAAGTCAATCTCTCAGCATTATGGATCCATTTGGTATGAGCTACCCTACTGGGGAAATGGTATCACAGATTGCTCAACTCTCCGGTGAACCCTTGGAACATGGGCTTAATATCGGCTATACTATTGGACACTCAACAACCAAATATTTTGATTTTGCAGGGGTTCCTTTTAATTCCCTTTTTGTAATAGCCCGCTTGTTATGGATCATCCTCGGTGTAGTAATCATTTTTTTGGTTAGCCGATTTTTTCATCGATTTGAGTTAAAAGCCAGCAATATTCCCACAGCGTCGCAGAGCTTAGATCTCGAAAAATCGACCGAGTCTATAGAACTGGAACTCTCTCTACTGCCTCCGATACACCGATCTACAAATGTGTGGGCAGTATACCGATCCGAATTGACTATGATGTTGCGATCTGGCAAAAAATGGCTTTTGATAATCAATATGATTGGCATGGGATTATTAGTGACGGTGCGATTAGACGTGGCTCATGTTATTATACTACCAACTTTATGGTTCTTACAAGTTCATCGTTGGGCCGACATCGTTACTAAGGAGAAGTTCCATCGAACACATTATTTCATTTATTCGTCAAACAAACCTGTTTCGCGCATATTCGTATCTCAATTGTTGGCAGGTATATCACTAGCTATCCTGCTCGCTTTACCATTGATCATCCGTTTTATGATTTTGGGAGAGCTCATGAGTGCTTGCGCTATTGTATTGGGCTCGATAGTGATCATACTCTTGAGTACGGTATTAGGTATTCTTACCAACGGTAAGCGACTATTTGAAATTCTCTTTTTTGTGATTACCTATTTCAATGTCAATCGATTTCCTTGGACGGACTATTTTGGTGGTATGCATAACTCTTATAACTATCTCTCCACCATAGGATGTCTTGCAGTTTTCTTAGGTGTGAGTGCCGTTATGCTGAGAACTTATACCCTCAGACATAGCTAATCGAACAGAAGTATTACAAGAGCTAGAGTTATTTCTTGCCATAGAAGGTCCCTTGCGGCATTCCTCTGAAGGTATTTATTCTAAACCGCTATTTTTGATCATCCCTAAGCTCATGAACACATTAGAGATATCAAAGAATTCCACACGATAGGATAAACAGATTAAATAGCAACATGACAGATAGCAATAAATTGTCCGGTAAGAAAGTACTAATCACCGCTGGTGCGCAGGGAATTGGAGAGTCCATTACCAAACACTTTATAGATAGCGGTGCCCATGTGGCCATCCATTATTACTCTAGTGCTGACACAGCAAATCAATTGGTTGCGGATGCCACAAGCAAAGGTTTGAAAGCAATAGCTATCAGTGGAGATTTAACAAAAGAGGCAGATGCTAATGCTTTAGTTAGTGAAACGACAAAAGCCTTAGGCGGTCTGGACATCCTGATCAACAATGCAGGCTCTCTTGTAGCTCGCAGGAATCTAGGCGATATCAAGACTGAGTTCTGGAATAAAGTGATGGATATCAATCTCACCTCCATGATGTATGTCACTCGAGCAGCGGCCCCACATCTCAGCAAAAATGACAATAGCAGTATCGTCAATTTGGCATCCCTTGCTGGACGTAAGGGCGGTCATGCTGGATCCCTCGCCTACTCTACCAGCAAAGGAGCCATACTAACACTGACACGTGCGCTCTCTGCTGAGTTAGGTGCAGAGGGTGTTAGAGTGAATGCTGTTGCTCCTGGACTAATCCTTGGGACATCATTTCATGATACACATACGACTACCGAATCCGCCGCCAAAACCATATCAGGCATCCCTATCCAACGAGCTGGCAACTCGGCAGATGTAGCTCGGGCAGTATTATATCTGGCATCAGAATATGATGGCTTTATTACAGGTGCTACCCTCGATATCAATGGTGGCGTCTATAATATGTAGCTACCGTTTATGGAAGAATGCATCACTCTGAGAGAAGACTTGGCAACATTTGATTCGACAGATAGGA
>CAZJHC010000158.1:0-8563 GCA_964545645.1 uncultured Saprospiraceae bacterium | reverse complement strand
ATCTAATAATGGTGGAGAGCCAGGAGCTCCAATTAATATTCAAATCCGTGGTAATACTTCAATTAATGCGAGTAGTTCACCATTAATCGTTGTCGATGGCTTTGTTGGAGCCAATTTTCCTCAGGCTAATGATATACAATCAATAGAGGTACTTAAGGATGCTTCGGCTACAGCGATATATGGCTCAAGAGGAGCCAATGGAGTTGTTTTAGTAACTACTAAAAAAGGCACTGAAGGAGCATTATCAGTTGAATTGAACACCAATTATTCAACCGCTAATACGGCTAATGAATTGGACTTATTAAATGCTTCTCAATTTGCGGCATATCAACAAGCTATTAATCCGGGATACACACAAGGCACAGGCAATACCGATTGGCAAGAATTGCTATATAGATCTGGCAGTACTATTAATCCTCAATTGTCCTTTTCTGGAGGATCTGATAAGATTAATTTCTATGCCTCTGGCAATTACTTCAAGCAAGAAGGCGTCATCGTAAATTCTGATTTTGAAAGATTCACCTTCTTGACAAATGTGGATGCTCAGGTAAGTGATAAACTTAAATTAGGAGTAAATCTTTTTGGTAGTCGCAGTGATCAAAATGGGATACCTACACAATCTTCAGGTCAGACCGCCAATGGAGGAGGAGATGATGTCGTTTCTTTACTTTTCAGGTTTGCCCCTGATCAACCTGTTCAGGATGAAAATGGCATAAACACGATCAATTCTGTAGGGGATAATGTTGATAATCCATTTGCCGTTGCTACAGAAGGAATTAACGATATAGTCAGTGATAGATTCCGATCCAATTTCTTCGCCGATTATGATATCATGGAAGGATTGAGTTTTAGAACCAATTTTGGAATCAGTACTCAAAATCAGACTACCGGAATATTCCGTCCGTCTACTTTAGTTGTAACTGCCGGTGGCGGTACTGGAGGAAGGGCTACAGTGGCAGATTTAAAGCAAACTACATTCATTACAGAGAGCTTTTTGACTTATACAACTGAGATAGGGAAGGGAGATTTGACCTTATTAGGTGGATACTCATACCAGAAAAACAGAAATGAGCGATTTGCAACGGGAGCTGAAGGATTTACATCCAATTCATTTTCTTATTTCGCTCTACAGACTGGTGCGAATCAGCTGATTCCATCTTCGTCGTTGACAGAATCCGAAATTCAATCCCAATTTGCTAGGGTTAATTATGATTTTGATGACAGATTTTTAGTGACTGCAACATTACGTCGGGATGGCGCTTCCAACTTTGCCATCAATGAGAAGTATGCCATCTTTCCGTCAGGAGCCATCGCATGGCGAGTTTCTAATGAAGACTTCTTTAATCAAGATGGTAAGATTTCTAACTTAAAATTGAGAGCAAGTTATGGAGTGACAGGCAATCAGGCCATAGCCCCTTATCAGTCCTTAGCAAGTTTTGGTTCGGTATTTACACCGATCAACGGAACTTCTGTCATCAATGTAACACCTAATCAGGTGGCGAATCCTAATTTGAAATGGGAATCATCCTTTCAGACGAACATAGGGTTAGATTTGGGCTTATTCAACAATAGACTCACAGTGACATTTGATTATTACAATATTAGAACTGAGGATCTAATAATTCAAGATTCAAGTCAACCCGAATTTTTAGGCTTTTTGAATGCTGCAAGTCTGAGGAATGTCGGCGAGGTGAGCAATAAAGGAATCGAATTAACCCTGAGCTCAAGAAATATAGTTAGTGGTGACTTGAGATGGACGACAGACTTTAATATATCAAGGAATACTAATGAATTTGTCACATTGTTAAATGGTGATGATATATTTCAAGATGCTTCACCTGGATACTTTAACATTGACAGAACACATGTCTTAAGAGAAGGAGAGCCTGTAGGAGTATTCTGGGGATTTGACTATCAAGGCGTATATCAAGGTGGTGAATTTCCTGCGGGAACTGCCATATTCGAAGGATCAGAAGCAGGTGATCAACTATTTTCTGATTTGAATGGAGATGGAGTGATTACTACTGATGATCAACAGATCATTGGGGATCCAAATCCTGATTTCACACTAGGACTTAATAATACACTTAGCTTAGGCAATTTAGATCTCAATATATTCTTTCAAGGTTCTTTCGGTGGAGATATTATGAATCTGACCAATGTTCAATTGTTCAACGGAGATTCTAATGGTACGACTGATTTATTAGACTCTTGGACAGCGACTAATACTGATACTGAAATTCCAAGAGCTAGATTGAGAGGAAAGCAAATATCTTCTCGATTTGTTGAAGATGGTACTTATTTACGTTTGAGAAATGTGTCTTTAGGGTATACTATCCCTGCAGATATCACGGATAAATGGAATGTTTCTAGCGTTCGATTGGCGATTAGTGCACAAAATTTATTTACAATCACAGGATATTCAGGATTAGATCCTGAGGTCAATTATTTTGGCTCAGGTGGAGGAAACGCTTCATCAAGCAATACAGTGAATGGCTTTGATTTTGGGAACTATCCTATGATTCAATCAATTAACTTTAGTCTTAATTTAAAATTCTAAAACAATCAACATGATAAATTATAAATATATAATCTTAGCAATGATTCTATCGGTGATAGGATGTTCAGATTTAGAGGAGGAGCCGGTAGGCTTGTTAGCTCCAGATGGTTTCTTTCAATCAACTTCGGATATTCAGACTGCTGCCAATGGTGCTTTTGGCCATATGGTTCATGAAGATTTTTGGGGAAGAAAGATGTCTCTCACCTTATTATTAAGAGGAGATATGGTTGATATAGGAGATCCAACTACTGCTACGAGAAGAATAGAGCACAATGACTTTAATGTTCCTGCTGATAATGGCATGATCAGCGGTTATTGGCTTAGGACTTATCAGATTATAGCGGCGGCTAATCAAGCAATTGCAGGAGCCGAAGATGTAGATGTTGCGGCAGAAATAAAAAACCCTGTTACAGCTCAAGCCTATTTTGCAAGAGCCTTCACCTACTTTCACTTAGTGCGACAATTTGGGGATATCCCATACATATCTGACGTTGTTACTGACGTGGAGGCAGCAAGTACTATATCAAGAACACCCGTAGCAGAGGTATATAGTAATATAATTGCTGATTTGGAGTTTGCAGCGGAGTGGTTACCGGCTAATCAAGCCGCTAGATCAATACCAGCCAAAGGGGCTGCCGAAGGATATTTGGCCTTAGTACATCTCACTATGGAAAACTATCAAGAAGCCTACAATTGGGCTAAACGAGTTATTGACAATGAATCGAACTATAACTTAGGATTAGAAACCGATTACCAAGACCTGTATGATGCGACCAAAATTGATAACTCACCAGAGCCATTATTTACCTTAGATCATATAGGTCTTACCAATGGGGATGATGGTAGAGATTATCAAGCAGCGTTGACGGGTATTAGAAGTGATGAGCAATATGGATATGGGGGCGGATGGTCTGTAGCGGTTCCGTCTTTAGAGGTTTTTAATAGCTGGGACGACAGAGATTACCGAAAGGCAGTAAGTCTTGATATGACAGGAGTATTTGGTGGTGTCAGAGAGGATTATACCATATTTAGAAATTTTAATACTCGAGCGGTAAACAGACCTCATATAGCCAAGTATACTAGGATGTTCGGACCTACAGCTACAGGTAATGGAAGAGGTTCTAACTACAATTATATGATGTTACGCTATGGGGAAGTTCTGTTAATAGCAGCTGAGGCTTTAAATGAGGTGGATCCTGGCAACACAGAAGCAGAGGGCTATGTGAACCGTATCAGAGCTCGTGCAAGAAATGGATCAGACTTCCCAGCAGATATTTCAGGATTGTCGCAGGGTGATTTTAGAGATATGGTTATGGAAGAAAGAAAATGGGAGTTGGCATTCGAATTCAAGCGATGGTATGATATCGCAAGGAGACGTATCGGAGATGAAGTATTTGCCGCTGATGGATTAGAAGGATTCAAAGCTAATTGGGATCCCAATCAAGATTATCTATTCCCATTACCAGCGCAAGAATTAGGTAGAAATCCTAATCTAACGCAGAATCCGGGATACTAATCCGCTCTTATAATTTAGGTTATAACTATAGATTATTTTCGAAAAACCACTTTAGAGTACTTAGTAGAGGAAAAATTTCAGATAGTTATTTCATACTTTATTATGCTTTGATCATTAATTTGATCAAAGCATTTTTTTATTGAGAAATCTCAATCATCAACTATCTGAGATGATCCATATTAATACCAACTCCATTTATTTCATAAAGCATTGGAGTAATCCTAATGACCGGTGACTCGTGGCCCAATTTTACTGTATACAACCCACAATCCAATGGTTATCAAAGAACCTTCTAATGGTAAGGTTACATGATATATTATTTTGGGGCGAGCTCTTGACCAAAAGCCATCAGGCCACTTTCTCAAAAGTTGGAACTGGGCATCGTCATTAGGATAAATACTAAAAAATGTAGTAGCGTCCAAGACAATGACTATGATCAATAAAGTCAACACTCCTATGAACGCCGGAGACCTGTAGAAAGTAGGCCACTTATGCTCTTTGGTACCAAGACTTCTTAATATCAATAGCCCAAATATCACACCAATTAAATTAGTAATGATATCATTAAAGTCATAGTACCAAGTGTCTTTAGGAGAGAGGTAAAAGTATTGATACGCTTCGTCCATCACCCCTGCCAAAGTGGACCAAATTAAAGTTTGATGATAATTTTGAATAAGTGGAAATGAGAGTATCGCAAACAGAGCATATTGAGGATAATGAATAAACTCGATATTGACAACGAATAGTAATTCTATAACCAGAATAGCAAAAACGATATTCAAAGCCATATAGAGCCAAATAGTCCTTTTGTCAATTTTATCTTTTGTGTTTTTGATAAAGAAATAAAGAAGAAGGATTAATAAAAAGGCAGCAACACTAATGGCAATGGCATTATAGGTTTGTCTACCTTCCAAAGTATTATTATCGATTCCTAATCCACCGACGACTGTCTTGTTGAGAAATGTTCCAAAGCGCTTATGAGGTAATACTACAGCGAGAAAATAGGCTAATAGAATAAAGCAATTAAGGGGCTTATGGTCCCTCAGCCAATGAATGAAAGTCACCATTAAGCAGCAATATTTTGAATAGCGGCAATAAATTTATCTAAATCCCCTGTGTCGTGAAAAACATTGACACTGACTCTAATCCCACTGCCCCAAGTAGAACCGACGCTCTTGATATGTATGTCGTACTCTTTATCCAGCATCTTGACCAATTGTCCACCAGAGTAGTTTTGGACTGACAAGGTGAATACGCCCCCTGAATAGTGTCGGTCAATATTGGTATGCCAAGTTACTTTTGATAGTCCTTTTAATTGTTCATAACAATACTCCTTGAGTGCCTGCAACCTATCTAATTTATTATTCAAACCAATAGCGTCGTGGTAGTCCAATGCCGCAGATATGCCTATCTCTTGATGAAACGCTCTCGTGCCTATGTGTTCAAATTTATGGATACTGTCCGTAGCATTAAGATAAGATGATGGATGATTGTATAGTGTGCTGATCAATTGGGGGCGTACATAGAGCAACCCTGTCCCATGTGGCGCATTCAACCACTTGTGCAGGCTGCTGGCATAATAATCAACATTGTCAGCGATTAAATCTAATGGTATTTGGCCTACACAATGAGCACCATCAACCACCACTTGGATGTTGTGCTTATGAGCCAGGTTGATAATCTCTGCCATTGGCTGAATGTGACCCTCTCGATGTGTCATATGAGTGATATGGATCACTTTGGTCTTTAGGGTGATTGCTTCAGTATACTTTCGGACTATTTCATCATCTGACAGTGGCAAAGTATATTGGATACGATTAATAGCTATGCCATCTTTGATCTTTTTATTCTCCCAGGCATTGACGGCGAATGGGTAGGCATTATTGCTTATGATGACCTCATCTTCTCGCTTCATCTTGAGGCCATTGATAAGCATATTAAGAGCCTCGGTGGTATTTCTTACGATCTCGATAGAGTCACTGGAGGCATGGATCAACTCTCCAAGCCTCAAGATATTAGACTTCTTAATAGTCTGCCAATTGCTCCAAGCCTCATAAGGTGCTCTCGAATTCATATATCTAATGGCATCAATAAGATATTCCTGTACTGGGGTTGGCATCACACCAGCACTACCAGAGTTGAGATGTAGTTTATCCCATGAGCTTATAGGAAAAGAATTTTTCACCTCCTCCCAGTTTATAGCGTTGTCAACCTCATTGAATACATCAAATCTTGAGCACGCTTTTAATCCCAGTGGTAGCAAGGGGATGCTCCTCAGTAAATGTCTCCTTTTTGCATCCATATAGTATAAAGATGAACTATAAACAAAAAAAGCCAATCATCATGATTGGCTTTTTTTAATAATAATATCTTTTTGGATTACCTCCTTTCTAATTCAAAGGTAACATCACACCCATCATCATCTTGACCCGAGAATACGATTTTATCTCCTCCATTCTGTATATCGATCGTTCCACAATCTCCATCGATACATAGTTCATCTGCCCCTATTGAAGGATCATAGGTGCCCATATCAGTAGAGGTAAATATTAATCCACCTCCTTCTATGGTGTATACACTCGTATATGTACCATTGTTAAATGTTAGTTCTATCAAGATACATGCCTCTGTACCATCTTCTGTTATACAGATGCCATCGGTAGTATTACCCGATTCGTTTAGATTTTCTTCTGGATCTGTGCAGTTCCTAAGTTCGATCTTGGTGCCTACATAAGTGCCTGAGATATCATCTATCGTGGTCTCATCATCATCCCCACAAGATGTAAATATTAGAGCTCCTGCAAACAAAAGGAGTAGTAATGAATTGAATTTAGTCGACATTTTTAATTTTTTATGGTTAAAGAAAGTATCGGACTAACGTAAAAAAGTGAAATACTATTTTCATATAATCTGATTTTTCTCTCGTATCACATGATAAATATCAATTATCTATTTTTGTATGATAATCAGAAGAAATGGATGACATCAAGATAGATAGTAGTGGAGATGATAAGATTATTACCCTCGATGGAATGTATCAAGAGTATTTTCTTGACTATGCGTCATACGTCATACTAGAAAGAGCCGTTCCCTCCATTGAGGATGGGCTCAAGCCTGTCCAGCGTAGAATCCTCTATAGCCTCAGAGAAAAAGATGATGGACGATTTCATAAAGTCGCTAATATCATAGGCCATACCATGCAATATCATCCTCATGGGGATGCTGCGATAGGTGCTGCTATGGTTAATCTTGGACAAAAAGACCTACTGATTGATACGCAAGGTAACTGGGGAGATATCAATACTGGAGACTCCGCCGCTGCCCCGAGATATATAGAAGCACGACTAACTAAGTTTGCCCTCGAAGTAGCCTTTAATAAGCAGACTACTGAATGGCAGTTGTCATATGATGGTAGAAATAATGAGCCGATCAATCTGCCAATGAAGTTTCCACTCCTATTAACTCAAGGAGTCGAAGGGATTGCGGTAGGGTTATCTACCAAAATTATGCCGCACAATTTTATAGAGCTTATCAAAGCCTCTATTAAGATCTTGGAAGACAAAAAGGTGAAAATATACCCTGATTTTCTTACTGGTGGCAAAGTTGATGTAGCTGAATATAATGGCGGTAAGAGAGGTGGCAAGATAAAGGTAAGAGCAAAGGTCGAGATAAAGGATAAGTCAACGATCCTAATAACAGAATTGCCCTATGGAGTTACTACTACAGCTATGATAGAAAGTATCCTTAAGGCCAATGATAGAGGGCAGATCAAGATTAAGAAGATCGTGGATAATACGGCCAAAGATGTCGAGATACAAATAGATTTGGCATCAGGCATATCACCACAGATGACTATCGATGCACTCTACGCATTCACTAACTGTCAAGTGTCTATCTCACCTAACGCCTGTGTGATCATTGATAATAAGCCTCAATTTCTTACCGTTGAGGATATCTTAAAAATATCAACAGAAAACACCAAAGAGTTACTTAGGCAGGAACTACAAATCCGTAAAGGAGAACTTGAGGAACGATGGCATATGGCCTCGCTCGAGAAAATTTTTATAGAGAATAGGATCTATCGTGATATAGAAGAGGCAGAATCATTTGAACAAGCATGTGACCTCATAGACCAGGGACTGCGAAAGTATGTCGCTACACCAAATGATCCTGCCAAGACGGGAGATGGGAGGATATCCCTCATGAGAGACATCACTGCTGAGGATATCATCAAACTGACTGAAATTAAGATCAGACGAATCTCCAAGTACAATAAGTTCAAGCATGAAGAGGCTATGAATAAGTTGTTGGAAGAACTGGAGCAGGTAAAGCATGATTTGGCACACTTGACAGACTATGCTATCGCTTACTTTGAGCGCTTGTTGGTTAAATTTGGTAAGGGCCGTGAGCGTAGGACGGAGATCACGAGTTTCGAAAATATTGCGGCTGCCAAAGTAGTCGCCAACAATGCGAAGTTATACATAGAT
>CAZJHC010000157.1:0-8643 GCA_964545645.1 uncultured Saprospiraceae bacterium | reverse complement strand
ATCTTTAATAGTCGTCATTAGTACGTTACTGATTCATGATATTTTCTGTAATCTTTTGTAGTGTGGTGAGGAGGTTTTCTTTCTCTTCATTAGACAAGCCAACCAGATAGCTTCTGTTTGACTCTACTCGACCAGCTTGCATGCTTTGGATAAGACGCTCTCCTTTTGGCGTTAAGACTAAGCGCTTAATACGTCTATCTTCTTTATCCTCTATTTGCCTTATAAGACTTTTCTCCATTAAGGTAGATAGGAGATTAGTAATGTTTGCTCTGGTTACTCCCATCGATTCAGCCAATTCTGAAGCCATGATAGGTTTAAGTTGTGGGCGTCTAATGAGATAAGGAATATTGGGATCTTTGGCCAAGTGAATCAGGATTATCCACTGTTGATTGGAGAGTCCTGCTTTCTGAACGAATGCGACATTTTTACTTAACAGCTTAATGGCGGCTTCGTAAATACCTAACAGCACAGATGTATCAATATTCTTTTCAATCATTTCATTAATTATTGATTAAGGAAAAATGAAGCTCCGTTTTGGGTTGATTAAGAATCTCTTGTTTTTGTATCAACTGCCAACGACAACCTTCGTCTCCAAAGATGCAAAAACACTGCTCACCAAATTCATTTTTATATATGTCTGTACAGTTTAAGTCTTCCTGGTGAGCGAGCTGATGCACCAAAGTCAGTTTATCTGTATAAAAACTGTGCATTGTAACACCTAAACAACCCATCTGTTGCTCGTGAGATTGATCATCAACCTCCTCTGTGGGGATAAAGAATTTCAACTTGCCACATATATTGTTAGGTGATACGAATCCCTGATACCAATGACCTTCCCCGTCGTTGAGCATAAAAACTTCTCTTGGGCCCTTTTGATCCGCACTATCAATCTTTGGTTCTTCTTCAGGAATCAGACCTAACACAGTTGACATGTATCTCATTACGGACATATCCTGAGCATTGATAAAGAAGTCATGATGAGTAAACTCACTTGTTCTTAATGGACTGGAATCATCAACGGTACCATAGCCCTCGATATGATAACCATATCGTTGAAAGAAAATGTGGTTAAAAAAGCTTCCATAGACCGCATTCTCCCTAACAATGACAGGCCTATTAAAAAAGTCTTTTTTCTTATCATCTAAGCCAAATAGGTCGTCAGCCACTGGATGGGTTACCAACCATTTGTTTTCTTCAACTCGATCATTATCAAAGACATCTTTGATTCTGAAAATATCAGATGTTTTCATGACGGTGATACGTTGACCGATGGTTCGAGGATGCCTCTTCCCCATACCAACACTTTTGGGTTCGTCCCAGACCAACAGGCGCAACAATCCATGAGAATCAATAGATCCATTTTGTAACCGTATGGATTGTAGTTTGCTCTCATACCCATACAATAGAGCCGCATCTGATGCCTCCATTTCAACTCTATCGACTTCTTTAAATCCAAATTCTGCAAAATACTTGATGGCAAAATCTGGATCATCAGTTGCCAGCAGCACCTCATATACACCACTGATACCCGTGTCAGGAATATTGGGATTGTCTTTCAACTGAATCAATTATACTTTGAGTAATAGTTTACCAAAATTGTCTCCTGTAAAAAGCATCTTAACTGCTGAAGCAAAGTTCTCAAGGCCATTCACATAGTGTTCTTTAGTCTTGATCTGACCAGATTTCAGCCATCTACTTATCTCATCTACTGCCCTTGGATATTGATCTATGTAGTCAAATACAATAATGCCCTGCAGTGTTCCTCTGGCGGTGACGATCTTCATGTAATTACTTGGCCCATAGATGGGGTTATTGTTGTACTGCGAGATAGCTCCACATATAACAATACGTGACCCTCTGGCTAAATGCAACATCGCAGTATCTAATAGAGGTCCACCTACATTGTCATAGAATACATCTATACCATCTAGAGCATGCTTGCGCAACTCAGTAGATATATCTTGGCTCTTGTAATTGATAGCTGCATCAAAATTACATTCATTGATCAGGTAGGCACACTTCTCATCAGAACCTGCAGTACCTATGACATTGCAGCCTTTTAATTTAGCTATCTGGCCAACAGTTGACCCTACAATTCCGGCGGCACCTGAGACAAAGACGGTATCGCCGTGGTTTGGTTTTCCCTTTTCTAATAATCCAAAAAATGCCGTCATTCCAGGCATTCCTAAGATACCTGCATGCCATGACAATTGTCCCTTACTGATATCACACTTGGTAAGTCCTTGACCATCAGATATGGCGTATGCCTGTGCTCCAAGCAACCCATATACATACTCTCCGACTTCGTATGCAGGATTCTTGGATTCAATAACCTGTCCTGCTGCAAAGGTTCTCATCACGGTGCCCAATTCCACTCCTTTGATATAAGTAGTTCCTTTATTCATCCATCCTCGGATAGCAGGATCAAGCGATAATAGCTCCACTTTTATAAGAATGGACCCTTCCTCCAGAGGGGCTACTTTTTTTTGGATCATCTTGAAATCAGACTCTTTGGCCATCCCTTCGGGCCGAGCCGCTAAGGTGACTATTGTATTGGTTATAGACATACTGCTATTATTACATGAATAGCCAAAGTAAATAAAATGGTTAACATTTTTAATAGTTAATATGATTAACTAAATTTACTCAGACCAATATGCACGAAAAATATACCATTAACTGTCCTCAAAAAATTTCATTCAGGGTCTATGGGCAAGGACCATGCATGGTTCTGTTACATCCATCACCCAATACCTCCAAACTGATGGTGCCTTTAGCCATGAAGTTATCAAAAAATTATACGGTGCTTTGTCCTGACACACCCGGATATGGAGATTCTGCAGGACTGAAAATTCCTGAACCCTCAATGAAAGATTATGCCGAGGCTATCAAAAGGTGGCTGAATGAACTGGGCATAACAAAATGTGATATATATGGCACCGCCACTGGAGCTCAAATTGCCATAAGAGTAGGCCTGGAATATCCCGATTTAGTAGGCCACCTCTACTTGGACAATTGTGCACATTTTGACACCACAGAACGGAATAAAATCCTTAATCACTACTTTCCAGATTTGACACCTCAGCTGGACGGTTCCCATTTAGAGAAAATATGGGATATCGTCTACAACTTATTTCAATATTTCCCATGGTGCTTTAAGGAAGAACAATATAAACTTAAGGGTAATGCTCCTAGTCCTCAGGTCTTACATGCCATTGCTCTGGATTATATGATTGCTGGTAAACAATATGACTTAGCTTATCGAGCTGCATTCATGCATGAGAAAGTAGACTATATCAAAGCATTACAGGTCGCTACGACTATCATCAGATGGCAAGGAAGCATCTTAAAGAAATATACAGATAGAATATTCGAACATTCCCTTCCAGATTATGTGAGGGGTGTTTCGATTCCAGTAGATCCATCAACGAGATATGATCATATAGCAGCTCTGATGAAAGAGAACATTCCTGAGAATAGCAATCAATCAATTGCAATTGAAGAGGCTCAAAAAGTCACGGAATCTGCAGAATATGGAAGTACTAGCTCAGTGCCTCCAAATCCTGAATCGGATGGATCACATCTCAAGGAGGCTTGGCAAACACTACTCGAAGAGTTCAATCTTCAGACTATAGATTCTACAGAAGAAACTGCTGAAGAAATTCAACAACGATTAATAAGGTGGTATCAATGATAGAAGACCTTACTATAGAAATCATAAGCAGTTCCTGATGAGAAATCGACAATATGTGATTCATCGGTTCTCACCAAAATTAGAAGAGGCTACAACTATCATAGAAACCGATATAGCTGAGCCCCAAGGGAATCAAGTTTTGATACAAAATAGATATGTAGGAATCAATGCCGTATATGATCGAGAGCTCTACCGTGGCGCTGTACCATATATTGACGTTACATTTCCATATGTATTTGGAGTAGAGGCAGTAGGTGAAGTGATTGCTACGGGCACTGATGCCAATCAATATAAGGTAGGAGATCCAGTAGGCACGGTCAAAGTGGGAACTGCGTACCAAGAATATCAATTGGTAGGAGAAGAAAACTTGATTCCATTCCCTGCGGCCACTCCAGAGTACTTAACCTTGAGTCCTACCGGTATCTCTGCCTATCTGGCCTTAATGGAAGAGGCACAAATTACGACAGGTCAGACAGTCGTGATCTCAGCCGCTGCAGGAGGATTAGGGCACATCATGGTTCAGTTATGTAAGATGCTGGGTTGTTATGTCATCGCAATCTGTGGAGGTAAGCACAAGAAAGAACTATTAATGTCCCTAGGCTGTTGCGATCGAATCATAGACTATAAAGCCGAGTCTGTAGAGGAGATACTTAACAGTGAATATAACGGCAGACTTGATGTAGCCATTGATTCTGTAGGCCGTGGTATGTTTGACACATTCCTATCAAATCTGGCTAATAGAGGAAGGCTAATCGTAGTTGGGCTTGCCAGTGAACTGGCCGATGAAACATTCGAAAAGATACACGCTCCACGAGTGTATGAGAGCATGTATTGGAAAGGTGCTTCAGTAAGGTGTTTCATGAATCACTTGTACAAAGAAAAACATAATGACGCTCGAGCCTATCTTTTTGATCAATATCAAAAAGGGCAATTAGAAGTTAAGATAGACCAAACCAAATTTGAGGGTATTGAATCTATAGCTGCAGCGTCTCGCTATCTATTAGATGGACAGAGCTGTGGAAAAGTAATTGCGAAACTCTAAGAAAGAATATATTAGAAATAGATCACTAAATAGAATATATGGCATCAGGATATGAAGAATTTAAATATGGATGGAAGGTAGTACTAGCCTCAGCCATAGGAGTTGGATTAGGGCTTTCGCCCATACCCTTTTATACATTAGGGGTATTTATAGGGCCTTATGCCGCAGAGTTTGGTTGGCAAGTCAGTGAGATTCTCTTGGCTTTTACCGTTATGTCTGTGGTGGTCTTTTTGATGGCACCGATTGTTGGTAATCTGGCTGATAAAATCGGAGTGCGGAAGGTGGTTATGTCTTCCATTGTCTTATTCGGTTTAAGCTTGATGGCATTCTCCATTCAGACAGGATCTAAGTTTGTCTATCTCCTAATTTTCGCCTTACTATCTGTTTTTGGCACTGGAACCCTACCGATTACGTATACCCGAGTAGTTAATCAATGGTTCAAAGCTAAGCGGGGTTTAGCACTTGGGATTGCTCTATTGTTCACTGGTATTTTTGGCACCGTCGCTAAGCATTATGCAAATTTCTTCATTCAAAACTACGGATGGAGAGAGGCTTACATCGCCTTAGGTTTACTCCCAATTCTTTTTGCATTGCCACTTGCCTATTTCTTTCTGAAAGAACCTACTCCTGAGCAAAAAATGATGCTCTCATCTGAATCGGACAATCCATCGGCCGGACCAAGAGATCCCGAAGGATTTACACTAAAAGAAGCTTTTAAGGATGTTAAATTCTGGCTGCTCATCATGACCTTCCTCCCAATATCATTCGCTGTAGGAGGTCCGATTCCAAACCTTGAGACCATTTTTAAGACCTACAATTTTGACGTGAATACAGCCGTATTCTTAGCAGGTTTATTAGGCTTTCCTGCCGTGTTCTTTGGCCGGCTTTTAGGGGGATACCTGATGGATAGAATCTGGGCACCAGGCATTGCCTTCGCTTTCTTTTTACTGCCTATAGCAACTTGTTTGATCTTTCAGATGGAAACTATTTCATATACACAAGCCATCATAGGTGTCATAATGCTTGGGTTTGCTGCTGGAGTTGAGTATGATCTTATGGCATATATCGTATCTCGATATTTTGGACTTAAAAACTACAGCGCTATCTATGGTGCCATCTATGCGGTCTTTGCGGTGGGCGCCGGTTTTGGCCCAGCCATATTTGGTTACTTCTATGATCAGTTTGGTAATTATTCTTCAATATTCTTCTATGCGATGATCGCATTCGTTATTGGAGCAATTCCACTATTGTTCATGGGCAAGTATCGATATGATTAACACTGATTCTTACCTACTATTAATTCAACCTATAAGTTAATCACATGGATGTAGGCATACTCAAGAGAACCACATATATAGTCAATAATGCTTCAGCTTCTGCGGAATTTTTTCAAGAGGTATTTGGATGGACGATATGGTATGACAATCAACTCATGGCAGATCATAGGTTCCCCCCTGTAGGATCTCAAGAGTCTCAGAAAGTACACCTCATCATATTACAAGCCAAGGACCCCAAATTGGGGAAGCTGGGCTTATTGGAATATGTAGTCAAGTCAGATGTTACTCCTAAAACAGAGCCTAAAAGCATAGTCAGAACAGGCGAACCCATTTTGGTCATAGAGTCGGAAGACATCGAAGGCGTTTATCATCGAGCCAAAGAAAGAGGTGCGAATGTAATTACTCCACCTGTGGATTGGTTCGTACCATCGCCTAATGGCGAATCAAAGATTCATCTTAGGACCGTATCTCTATTTGATCCAAATGGGATTTACATGGAAGTAAGTGATCACCCAGGAAGGAAATAACAGTATGTCAGCCTACAATATCATTAATACAAGAGAAATCATCTATAGCACCGGCAATCTGCATAGAGCCACAGAGTTCTTTGAAGGATATGGCGGCTGGAATAGGGTTGGCACCTACAAGACCAGCCCTGCCGTTCTTGAAGGTTGGGGCTTGAAGCCCAGCCTTGATGTTGATGAGGTATTACTACAATCAGATCATTACGATTCTGGTCAGCTAAGGATCATTCAATTTCATGGTATCGATCAAGAAATGATAAGGTCATCACAACAACCATGGGATGTTGGTGGGATCATGGATATAAACCTAAGGGTTCATGATGTTGAGAAAAACTTTGAACAGATCAGAGAAATGGGCTGGCACGGATTAAGTGATCCTCTGCTCCAAGAGATGGGACCGTTCAAGTTGTATGACATACTAATGAAAGGCTATGATGATACGATCATAGCATTCACACATCGATTAGAGCCACCGATGGAACTCAAATCCAAAATCACATTCCCTACACATATCTACAAGACATCGATAACAGTAGACGACCTGGAATCTTCAAAAGACTTTTATGTCAATAAGTTAGGATGTACTGTCCTGACAGAGTATCAAGTGATAAAAGACAAACCACAGGAAAACATGTTTGGGCTACCACATAATCTCGCAGATAAGGTTACCTGTAGGGCCGTAATCATGTCTGTTCATGGTGAGAGAGATATAGATTTTCAGATAGTAGAGTTTGATGGTGTTACAGGCAAAGACTTTTCTCAAAAAGCCAAGCCTCCTAACAAAGGATTTTTGATGGATCGCATAGAGGTTGAAGGCATTGAGTCATACATGGATAGATTGGTTCAACAGGAAGTCAATATTCATAGTCCTATGTCTATACAAGAAGTCCAGCCATATGGTAGGGTCAAGCTATTTTCTATAATCAGCCCTGAGGGGGTTTGGCATGAATTTTTTGAAACTATAAAATGAGATCAACATTTTGAATACTATCATCGGAGAGTACAACAATTTTCAACAATATTGGCGAGAGAATACGGAAGAAGAGCTCCATAAATCAGACTGCCCTCACCCGCATCAACTATTACATCTGGAGATCACAGAAGCAATAGGCAACACTGATGATTACCATGTCAAGATATATCAAGGGCGCAATAAAAAGACCCTCATCAAAGAATCCGTCCTTAAGCAGTCAAGTTTAGGGTTCAAGTCTTCAAATGGGAACAAAGAAGAATTCTTGTCACTTGATTCTGAGGTTCTACGTCTCTCAGGTTTAGGCTTGGTTGAAACATGTTCTGAGCATCCATATGAGTTTTTGCCATGCCGTTACTTCAGTGGATGGATTCAATATCCTCAAGACTTAGATCATCCTGAAGATCTTACTGACGTGCGTCCGCTGACATTACATGACCAAGGAGATGTAGCTGGCGTGAATATCAATGGCCAAGACTTCAGTGTGGAATTAACGCAGTTAGTATATGCCCATACCATCAAGGTCATGAAGTTGGCCATCTATCATGAATCTCCAGAGTCATTAGGCATCAATAGTCGTGCGATAAGTTATACTTGGACCAATCCTGAAGCAAAAAGAATAGGGATTAATCTAAGAAACATACTCACTGGATGGACAATGATAGAACCGGGATATGTGAGTTCTAACAATTTGAGTTAGTCTAATAGTCTGCTTCACTAAGATGTTGAATCCTGCCAAGCAGATTGGATTTCACCAGCATATGCTGACGATACCCCAGTTTTGCTCGTAACATACTCTAATACACGTTCTAATTGCGCCATACGGTGAGGCTGACCCAAAACCCATGGATGTATGTTTAGAGATAGTATACGTCCACCACTACCTTGAGCCTCATGGAGTAGATAGTCACATGCATCACAAGCCTGCTCTGCCCAAGACTCTGCCGAGTGTTGATTATTGAGTATAATATGATAATCCTCCAACTCTGTAGATAATGGCATCGCTGTGAGTTCCCCATTTTTGGTTTTGAACGGATATGGCATATCATCATTCACCCAATCGCAGAAATATTCTATTCCATTCTGAGCCAATAGATCCGGTGTGTTATGGGATTCATTTTTGGCTGGGCTAATCC
>CAZJHC010000156.1:0-8645 GCA_964545645.1 uncultured Saprospiraceae bacterium | reverse complement strand
AAAGCTGGATTCAAGCGGCAAGACTCCGGACCCTTCCATTGGCCATTGCCAATGTATCAATGGGGGCTATACTGGCCACGTACTTTGGTGCTTTCGATTGGTCGATCTACCTGTTAACAATTATAGCTGCTATACTCCTACAAGTCCTATCCAATCTGGCTAATGAATATGGTGATTATATCCATGGAGCGGATCACGCTGATCGATCAGGACCTAGTCGGACAGTGCAGTCTGGAGCAATCTCAGCAGAGGCAATGAAAAAAGCTATGTATCTGACAGCAGGACTGTCCATCACATCTGGAGTTATTCTCATCGCAATAGCATCTTTGGCTATACCAATGAAAGTGGTTTTTCTTGCCCTCGGTCTCATAGCAGTCTGGGCATCTATTAATTATACGGCTGGCTCCAATCCTTATGGTTATCGTGGATATGGTGATGTGTCTGTATTTCTATTTTTTGGATTACTGTCTGTAATCGGGAGCTACTATCTCCAGCGAGTGCAATGGCAGTGGAGCATATTATTACCTGCGATATCATGTGGTACTTTTTCGATGGCCGTCCTCAATGTCAATAATATTAGAGATTTGAAATCTGACGGTATTGCCGGCAAAAACTCTCTGGCACTCAAGATGGGTCGGGAAATGGCTGTCAAATATCACGCATTGCTGTTAATCATCGGAATCTTGACGTCTGTGCTGTTTGTGGCGATCCACTTTGAAAGTTGGTTGCAATGGCTCTTTGTTATTATTACCCCCTTGCTCCTCATAAACTTTAGAGCTGTAAAGCGCAAAGTAGAACCCATGGAGTTAGATCCTTATCTCAAGCAAATGGCCATGACCACATTACTATATGTGGCGATCTTTGGGATTGGCTTGTTATGTCATCAATGATGTAGCACAGTACTACTCCTTAAACACCTCATCAACCTCTACAGTAAATCCTTCTATGGCATTACTATAGACTGCTTCTCCTGATACATAGTGCTTACTCCCGATATACTTTCCTGTGCTATCAAGATTATATCGGATTACAGATTGCTGCATAGGCGACACCAACCAATATTCTCTGACTCCATTCTCCTCATATAGATCAAATTATCTTTCATCTCTCGAGTTGAGTTGCCTGGTGACAATACCTCAACAATGAGATCAGGAGTCCCGTACAGCCTTGTTCTGTCAGTTTGTCTTCATCACAAATAACACAGATATCAGGTTGTACTACCGTACTTTGATCTTCCTTAGATAGCAATACATCAAAGGGCGCATCGTATACCTTGCAGGATGTGCCTTTCAATTGAAGCTTCAAATCAAAAAAATATTACCCGAAACACTCTGATGTCTTCTATTTGGCGCCGGCGGCATCTTTGCAATAACCCCTTTGAACAGCTCTACACGCTCCTTAAATTTCCAAGTCAAATAGTCCTGATAAGTATAGCGCCCATTAGGATCTAATTGTGATAAGGAAGTGATTTCTGTCATGATCAGATACGTTACTACCTTGAAAGGTAGACATGATGACAGTCAAGTGCAATTATCCAGTTAATTATTGAGCTATATGCTGTACAAATGGACTAAATCTGTTATTATTCATTAGATTCATCTATGTGAACACGACACGCATTCTATACCTTACTATTTTACTTCAGATAGTCCTTGGATCGGCTGTAGGACAAGATCTCTGCAACGGTAGTTTGGGAGCTAACCTATTTGATGATGGCGACTTTGGGTCAGGCTCGGTCACGAATGTAATCTCTGACCCTCTCATCGCTCCAGGATATGATTATGTCAATGAGGGACCCCCATTCGATGGAGAGTATATCTTAACCAACAACATGGCTGAGTGGGAATTCCTATTTGAAACATGGCTGCCTCTACGAGATAATAGTGCTGACGTCAACGGCTATATGATGGTCGTTAATGCTTCGTTTGATCCAGGACTCTTTTATGAGGAGGAGATCACAGGTATATGTGAGAATACTCAGTTTGAGTTTTCGGCAGACATCATCAACTTAATACGTCGCAATGTCCCTGATCACATATTGCCTAACGTAGCTTTTCTAATAGATGACGAAGTAGTACTTGAAACTGGCGTCATTGCTCAAGACGAACGCTGGAAGACTTTTGCTTTTACCTTTACTACAGCACCTGGTCAGAGCTCGGTAAAATTGTCACTAAGAAATAATGCGCCTGGAGGAATAGGTAATGATCTTGCCCTTGACAACATAAGATTCAGAGCTTGTGGCCCGCCGACTGTGATCACCTCTAATGCCATCGATAGCATTTTTTGCCAAGAAGACAATCCCTTACTGCTCACGGCAGAGCTCGAATCCAATCAAAATTTAGATGATCCATTTTTTCAATGGGAAGAGCTCGAGGATAACGAATGGATACCCATTTTGGGAGCAAATGAGAATACCCTGTCAGTTGATAATTTGGCTGAGGGTACGCACAATTATCGATTAAGTTTCGCTGGAGGTGAGGACAATTTTGATAATGAGAAGTGTCGATTTTTCTCAGAATTTGTGACGATTAGCGCTCCGCAACGGAATTTTGAGATTATAGATACAATATGTGGTGGCACAGGATTAGATATCACAGGTTTCACGATTACGGAACCCGGCGTATTCGTAGAGGAATTGGTTTCTCAGTTTGGATGCGATAGTATCATCACCTACTTTATAGATACCATAGCACGAGCTACTATTGCGGCAGATATTGTACCAAGAGACCCCGTCTGTTTTGGCACCTCTACAGGTACGATTGAGGCCAATAATGTCTCAAATGGGTTCCCTCCTTATTTTATCGAAGTAGGTGGACAAGAATTTTCAGGAACTCTTGCCAATGAATTACCTGCGAGTACGCACATTGTTCGTGTGATCGATCGTTTTGGTTGCTTTTTAGAAGAGGAAATCATCTTACGTGATCCTGAGGAGTTCGTAGCATCCATAGGCCCTGATCTAGACATATCACTTGGTGAAGAAATTGAGATAGAAATTATATCCAATGAGATCATCACAAATACCACCGTCATCACAGCACCTCCAGGTTTAGCCGATACCGTCAACCTAATATTTCTGCCTTTCGAAGATTCGGAGCTGATCATCTTGGCACGATCCGAGGCAGACTGTCTGGTTCAAGATACGCTCAATGTTCGGGTAGATCAGGACCTGCGCATATATACTCCAAATGCATTTTCGCCCAATGATGATGGTATCAATGACAACTTCATCATCTCTGCCTTAGGCCAAAGCATCGATTTTATTGAGCATCTCAACATCTATAGTAAGTGGGGAGAACTCCTCTATACGGCGAGAGAGCTAGATGAAGGATGGAATGGCAGGACCCCAAGTGGCGACCAAAGCGAGCAGGGTGTATATGTTTTTCATCTTAAGGGCGCATTAATAAATGGTGCCCCAATTGATGAAGTTGGTACCTTTCAATTAATCAGATAATTATTTTTGCATCATGTTTAAGACCTATCTCCAACTGGGATTTGAGCATATACTTGATTTTCAAGGGTATGATCATATTTTATTTATCGTTACGCTATGCGCGATATTCTCCATTGGCCAATGGCGCAAGCTACTCGTTCTGGTGACTGCATTCACTCTGGGTCACAGTCTAACCCTAGCTCTATCAGCACTAAGTATTGTAACCATCGATGCAGGCTTAGTGGAGTTTTTGATTCCGCTGACTATCCTGTTGACCGCTGTCTATAATATCGTCAAAAAAGATCACAGCAATATGTCCATACACTATGTGATGACCTCTTTATTCGGTCTTATCCATGGTTTAGGATTTAGCAATTTCTTTAAGGCCTTATTAGGCAAAGAAGAGAGCATCGTTCAACCTCTCCTCGCATTTAATATTGGAGTAGAACTAGGACAGATCATCATCGTTGTTGTGACCATGATGACAGCATACATACTGAGTAGATTAGGTCTAAAGCAGCGGCAATGGACGATACTTGTTTCCGCGGTCAGCATTGTTATCTCTATTTATTTAATGTTGGGTAGATAAGCGTTATTTATCATATAGGAGTTATGGTTATGTACAACCATAATTTGACCTATGATACGCTCCCCACTTTTGTTGGTCTTCTCATTAAGCTTAACGCTCTGTTTTATGAGCTGTGAACAAGGATGTGAGGACAGCTACACATTTGAAGCATATATACCCGTTTACAAGAGTGCAGAAGATCTCAATCCCGAGGTGAGCTATGAGGGACAGCGGAGCCTCGAAAATCCAGGTAAAATCTATTACTATGGAAACTACATCTTGATCAATGAACAGCTACAAGGTATACATGTCATAGACAATAGCGACTTATCTAATCCACAGAAAATTGGATTCATTACTATCGAAGGTAACATCGACATCGCACTAAAAGGAGATTTTATCTATGCGGACGATTATTACAACTTAGTCGTTATCGATATCAGCACTATTCAAAACCCTACCATTTCCCATACCATCCCTAATATCAGAGAAGAAGCTTACTTCGATGAGGAACGTAAAGCATTTATAGTAGACTATGAACATCTATCGGCAGAGGTGAATGTATCCTGTGGTGAAGAAGTACCTTTTGAAAAAGAAATAGACGGCATCACTTATTATAATACCAGCATAATTGATTTTTCATTAGCCAATACTGGTGACCCTACATTTTTTGATGTAGCAAGCCAAGGTGTTCCTGAAGTGGCGGGAGGCGGAGGATCATTAGCACGTGTAGCATTTATTGGAGATCACTTCTATTATGTCAATAACTATGCGATGAAGGTGTTCTCAGCAGAAGACATCGGTTCGCCAAATCTCGTAAACACGGTATATCTGGATTGGGGCGTCGAAACAATATTCCCATATAAGGACAATATCTTTATTGGTGCAAATGATGGAATGCATATCCTCGACAATAGTGATCCTGCTAATCCAAAACATATTTCTACGTTTCGCCACGCTCGGGCTTGTGACCCCGTCGTGGTTCAGGATGACATAGCATACGTCACGTTGCGTGATGGAAGCGAATGTCAAAATTTTGTAAACCAACTTGATGTGATAGATATAAGCCGTTTGGATTCGCCTGAGCTCATTGCCTCATTCCCGATGGAACATCCTCATGGATTGTCAGTGCGGGGAGAGACACTTTATCTCTGTGAGGGAGATTTTGGTCTAAAGGTATTTGACGTGGCCAATCTCGAAGAAATCCAGGACAACCTTATTTCTCACATTACCGACATCGGGGCCTTTGATGTCATATCTATCAGTTCAGATCTGCTACTACTCATAGGTCCCGATGGATTTTATCAATATGATACCAGAAATCCACAGTCTCTGCAATTACTGAGTTCTATACAGATCGGCGTTTAGATATATACCTCTGCAGAATTGATTGATCTATAATTATGGATCATTGCTCGAACAATGGGATACTATATTGAGTCTTCATAGTATCTTATCATCACAATCAATATTTGCTATGCGTA
This sequence comes from uncultured Saprospiraceae bacterium, assembly GCA_964545645.1. Taxonomy (GTDB): domain Bacteria; phylum Bacteroidota; class Bacteroidia; order Chitinophagales; family Saprospiraceae; genus GYS-P2D. The sequence goes on along the minus strand of CAZJHC010000156.1, from coordinate 3,163 downwards.
GACTGATCACTGTAGTCCTTATGATGATATTCATCCCGTTAACCCTACTAGGGGATGACGGATTCATTATTAAATCATATGATGTTGAGGTCCTACTCCAAGAAGATGGAGTCATAAAAGTTGTTGAGAATATCCAAGTAGACTTTACCGAGCGTCGCAGGGGAATTTTTAGAACTATTCCTACACTATACAATGCTAATGGCAATGCTGAATATAGAGTGGACATAGAAGATATCGAAGTCACGGATTGGAACTACAAAGTCAGCAATAAACGCTCAGAGAAAGAAATCAGGATCGGAGACACCGACCGATATCTTACCGGTATACAGAACTATCGTATCACCTATAGAGCTTATGGGGCCATCGCTCGATATGAGGATAGCGACGAGTTTTACTGGAATGTTATCGGACCAGAATGGGAAGTGCCCATAGAATCGGCAAGCTACTCAGTAAGGTTCCCATATGGTTGGGCTTCAGACATTACAGATTATACGGTAATAACGGGAAGTGCTGGTGCAGCTTCCAAATTGTCAGAATCCATTAATGAAAATATCATTGAAAGTAGTGCACCGATAAGTCTCCGACCGAGAGAAGGTGTAACTGTGGCATTCAGTATCCCTAGAGGCATCCTCCCACAGAAACTGAGGGGCGCTCAAGGAAAAACAGGTATAAAACAACCACAACCTAGTCATTGGTTAACCATGATTCCGGCTGCATTAGCGGCGCTCTTATTTGGTCAATGGAGGCAGAAAGGTCGGCGCCAGCCAGATCCATCAGAGGTGCCTTATCAATATTATCCTCCAGACAGTATGAGTCCTGCTCAGGTAGGTACATTTTATGATTATAAGGTCAATCGCAGAGACATCATTTCACTTCTTCCCTACTGGGGAGATCGTGGCTATATCAAGATGAGACAGCTCGAAGAGGATGTGTACTTTGAAAAAATAAGCAATTTACCCTCTGCAGAACCACAGTATGCTCACGTTCTGTTTAATGATTTGTTCGAAAAGAGCGACAATATCATGCTATCCTCCTTGAAAGAAAGGATGTATCGTACGATGTCAAAAGTTGCATCAAAGCTGCGACAAGAAGTGAAAGCTAAAGAACTGTATGACAAAGATTCGTTAAAGGTATTTCATTCCGGAGCCATGTTTGGAATAACGTTATTATGCTTAGCTATGGCGATCTTCCTCATGCTTGTCTTTAATGCCATTTACATAGGAATCGGATTTATTATATTGGGGCTGTTCAGCGGTGCCTTACATTTTATGCAGCCAAAGCTTAGCGAAAAGGGCTACTCTATGCATCAGCACCTCATAGGGCTGTACCATTTCTTAAGAGCGCCAGATCCGCAGAAGCTGTCTTTGCTAACCGCTGAAAATCCAAACTACCTCAGCCAGCTATTTCCGTATGCGATGGCATTTGGCCTAGACGAAGAATGGGAAGAATACTTTAAAGAAAGGGAGGATGGCATCCCAGATTGGTATATCTACAATTCCAGTATGGTTCATAGTGGACAAGCCAATTTTGGAAATTTTGCCAAAAGCTTCAATCCACGATCTATCGAGAGAGTATTTTATTCCGCTCCCAAGAGTCAAAGTTCTTCAGGAGGAGGATTCAGAGGTGGCGGCAGCGTAGGTGGTGGCTTTGGCGGTGGCGGCGGTGGCAGTTGGTAAGAGGGCGACTACCTGAACTCCTCGATGCTAAAATCGTTGTAGAGCACAGCCTCATCTCTTAGATCTTGAACAGGGCTAAGCTTCTGAATGGGAGGAGATAGATATGAAATATATAGAGTCAATTCTAATATTGAGTATTCAAAAGTATTGTAATACTATGAAATGGATTGATTCAATCCATTAGCTCAATCAGGATCTTTGGACTACGGACATACGACTTCAAACGTACTTAATTCACCCGTATTAGTTACTATAACCTTCCAACATTTACCATTGACTGATCGTAACACGACTCCAGAAGAAATCACAGTTAAGAACACATCATTGTCAATTTCTAACAAGCTATTGACAGTATTCTCATCATCACAAACATTACCTAATCCATCTCCATCTATATCAAGTTGTTCTGGGTTAGAGATGTTTGGACAATTGTCATCAAGATTATTTATGCCATCTTCATCATTGTCATCATTGTCAATAATTGTAATAGTATGTGTACTTCTATTACCGATTAAAGTTGAAGCATCATTAGAAATACCGACTATTTCAAACTCAATGGACTTGTTATTATCAGTCGATTTGAGAGTGAGAAATAGTACCAGTGAGAAGGAATGAAGACAAAAGTAGATACTTAATCATAGGTCGTGCGTTTAATACTAAAATACAACAAAAGTCAAAGAACACGCTGTGATTTTAGATGCGACTAGTAGGCTAATCAATAGATCGTAATCATCAATTATGGATTATGCGTAGGATACATAAGCTGAAGATACCCACTACAGTACATGGAGCATCAAATTACGGATGCGCAGCCACCCATACCTCACCATCTTCGAAGATCTCTTTTTTCCAGATTGGAACAGTCTCTTTCAATGTGTCTATAGCATACTGACATGCTGCAAATGCCGCCTTGCGATGGGGTGTAGCAACAGATATAATTACTGCAATGTCTTCTATCTGCAATGTCCCGATCCTATGATGAATGGAGACATGAGTAGCCGACCATTCTTGAGTGATGTGTTCTGCAATCTTAGTCATTTCCTTAATTGCCATCGGTTCATAGGCTTCGAAGTCGAGTCTGAGGACTCTCTTACCCTGGGTCTGATCCCGCACAGTTCCGACGAATTGTACCGTGCCACCCACACCAGGATCGGCAACATTAGTATAGCATTGCTTCGGGTCCAGTGGGTCTGTACTGATCTGTATATCTATCATACTCCTATCTTATCCGCCACTTACTGGTGGGATGATGATGACCTCATCATGTTCTGACAGCACAAAGTCATCCTCTTGGTACTCGTCCTTGACGGCAAGAGAAAATGTGAGTAAATCTGCAAACTTCGGGTAGTTCTCTATCAAATAGGCCTTTACTTCTCCTGTGGTTCCAAGAGTACTTTCGTCAATTTCTAAGACTGGCGAGCCAATAATATCACGAGCCACTCCAAACGCTCTCAACTTAATATTCATAGTACTATGATTATAGATGT
>CAZJHC010000155.1:0-8658 GCA_964545645.1 uncultured Saprospiraceae bacterium | reverse complement strand
AAGAAAGCTAATTATAGCAGAATTATCAATATTATATCTATTTCAGTGAAGACACCGATGAAAGGAGTGGTGGTTTACAATACCACGAGAGGTGCCGTTGTCAGTTGGTCTAAGACTATGGCTAATGAACTCGGCGAATTTGGGATTACTGTTAATAACGTCTTACCAGGATTCACCTTGACTAAACGTCTGATGCAACTATATGGCCCTAAGGCTGAGGCAGAGGGAATAAGCTTAGATGAATTTATGGATCGTCTTGCTCAAACGGTACCAGCAAAGCGCATCGGAGATCCCAAAGAAATAGGAGCTGCGGTTGCCTTCTTGGCCTCTCCTGCAGCCAGTTATATTAATGGAGTAAGTCTACCCGTAGATGGGGGAAGAATACCTGCTCTGTAAAGAGGTCTCAGGATTTGTTATGACTTAGATATGAATCTTAAGTTGCAAACTTCAGATAGCGGATGAGTATAGTTGAAAATGAAAACTGTAGCGACGAATGCAACGATTAATAGCTCTTTTAGTTCTCTTATTCTGTTTTTCGATTCTTAGGTATAATATAAGAAAAGGCTCATGGGATAATTATGACACTTATTCAAAAGGAAGAAGATATATCGCTTTAACTGCGATCATGACCATTTCAATCTGGTAGTCCTAATTCGACGTTTAATATTTCGAGATTAGTTTACGATTTGAATATCGCCTACATCTTATGAAGCACTTGAAACTACGTTGTTCGAAGCGACTATCTAAGTTGTTAATTTGTTGGCTCTGCGGCAGGCGGACAGGTGTGCCTACGAATGGATATGAAGACAGTAAAGAAGTAGGCGTTCATTATCTAAGATTAATTAGGTTTTAAAGCATAACTGTTTAATTTCATAATATGGTTCGAAGGTGCAACCTACGAACAACGAGTTACCTTTAATCATGAATCAATTATTCTGTGTGATTGCATTTATAGGCTTTTTCATTGGTTGTAATGAAAGCGATGATATTAATATAGAATGCATAAACAATTTGAATAGCCCAAGACAATCGGATCAAGAATACTTTGATTATTATTCAGCATCGAGCAAGTGGGTTTGTTCTGGTATAAATTCTTATTCTATGAGTTATGTCAGCATTACTCAGGACTGCCCAGATACGGAGATTTTTGTAGAAGTAGAAGTTGGTGAGATTAGAAATGTAGACGTATCAGTTGGTCAATTTTCTAATCCTTTCAATTGTGATACTGACAACAATTCTTCGATTTATTCAATAGAAGAATTATTTAATTTAATTGAGGAGGCTGTAGATGAAAGCATCGAAATTGATTTTACCGATTTAGGTGAAGGAATAATAAACCGAGCTGATGGTATAATCGTAGAATATGATGAATTTTTCGGATATCCACGATCAATAAGGTTGGATTATATTAGATCAATTTCTGATGAAGAATTGGCCATAGAGATATCCAATTTTGAATTGTCAAATTAGACGATTCTTCTATTAATGGCATGATATAATAAATTCCAATCCTAATCCTCCACAAACAAGGAAGAAATAGACCGGTACTCGTGCGTATTGCGGATCGCTCGGGCGAACAGCTTGCTACAAGAGATTACTTTAATCTTTGAAGATTTTTTCTTTAGTGGGATAGTATCTGTTACGATGAGTTCGGTCAGCTTGGAGTTTTCAATATTCTCATATGCCTTACCGGATAATACAGGGTGCGTACATATCGCACTTACGCTCTTCGCTCCTTCGAGGAGCATGGCTTCAGCTGCCTTACAGAGGGTGCCTGCAGTATCTACAAGGTCATCTATCAGAATGACGTCTTTACCTTTGACATCTCCGATTACTTTAATAGCTTTTACTTTATTGGCTATTTCACGTTCTTTATCACAGATCACAAGATTCTTCTTGAATGCTTTGGAATAACTACGAGCTCTCTTGACGCCTCCTACATCAGGCGATGCGAATATGGTATTGGACAGGTCTCGTTTTTCAAGAAACGGTAAAAATATAGCATTGCTCTTGAGATGATCAACGGGAATATCAAAAAATCCTTGTATCTGATCAGCATGAAAGTCCATGGTCACAATACGATCGGCACCAGCAGCTTCGAGTGTCTTTGCTATCAATTTGGCCGAGATAGGGACCCTTGGCTTATCTTTTCGATCTTGTCGTGCATAGCCAAAGTATGGGATGACAGCGGTGATATAATTGGCCGATGCTCTCTTGGCAGAATCTATTAAGAGTAGTAGCTCCAATAAATTGTCCGCAGGTGGGAAAGTAGATTGTATAAAGAAGACATAAGCTCCTCTGACGGACTCTTGGATAATAGGCTGCATCTCTCCATCGCTGAATTTTTTTACCTCGATGGCGGCCAAATCATAGCCATAATAGTCAGAAATTTTATCAGCTAGATATTGGGACTGGGTCCCTGAGAAAAGCTTGACCTCGGACATATATCATTCTTAGTTGCCACAAAAATAGAAAAACATACTGCAAGACTTATCGAGATTCGATTATTCTGTTTGAAGTAGAATATTATTCCTGTTATCACTTTAAAAATCCTCATCTTGTGAGGACAAAGTTCATGCTATGAGAGCCATTATATTGATTTTTTTAAGCCTTATGACATTAATAGCTTGCAAAACCACTCAGCTTAAAGAAGCTAGTGAGCCTATTGATCTCGACGCTAGATCGCAGCAGATCGCACATAAGTACATTATAACCGATGGTCATGTAGATTTGCCATATCGGCTTAAGATCAAAAATTTTAGGTTGGAACGAGAGTTTTTAGGAATACCGATTGAGACAGATGAAGGTGATTTTGACTATGTCCGTGCGAAGGAAGGGGGACTCGACGCTCCTTTTATGTCGATTTATCTCCCCTCTGCTAAGCAATTAGAAGCTGGAGCATCAAAGGCTCTGGCTGACACCTTGATCGATATGGTTAAGGGAATAGCAGAGGCCCACCCTGATAAATTTATAGTAGCTCATACTCCTAAAGATTGTCAAGAGGCTTTTGCAAAAGGAAAGATAGCCCTGCCAATGGGTATGGAAAATGGATCTGGGATAGAAGATAACCTGAGCAATGTACAATACTTTAGAGATCGAGGTATCAGCTATATCACATTGACTCATGCCAAGGATAATCTAATATGTGATTCCTCTTATGATACCCTCAATACTTGGGGAGGATTGAGTCCTTTTGGTGAAGAGGTCATTGTAGAAATGAATAAAGCAGGTATCATGGTTGATATCTCACATGTTTCAGACGATGCTTTTTATCAAGCGATAGAGCTATCTGCTGTACCAGTGATTGCATCACATTCTTCCAGCAGGAAGTTCACTCCAGGATTTCAAAGAAATATGAATGATGAGATGATAGAGCTTCTTGGTAAAAAAGGTGGTGTTATAGCCATTAACTTTGGGTCTACCTTCTTAGATGGAGAGATACGGAAGAAAAATGAAATGCAGAGAGCAGAACTTGTAAAGATGCTCGATGAGGCCGGGGCGGTTTATGGCACTCCTGCAGCGGATACCATCATCCAAGAGTTTCAAAAAGATCATCCCAGCTTATTTGCCGATGTTGAGCTAGTTGCTGATCATATAGACCACGTAGTAGCACTGGCAGGAGTGGACCATGTAGGATTTGGTTCTGATTATGACGGCGTCGGGGACTCACTACCGACAGGATTAAAAGATGTGTCACAGTATCCTAATCTTATCAAGGAACTTTTGAGTAGAGGGTATAGTGAAGATGATATCGCTAAGATCTGCAGCAAAAATGTCTTTAGAGTGTGGCAACAGACTGTGGATTATGCCGATAGTCAGATGAACTAATGGCTAAGTCGACAGGCTTAAGAGAGTATATGATACTTATCTTTTTAAGTATCATATGGGGAACCTCATTCATACTCATTAAGAAATCATTGATTGTTTTCGCTCCTATAGAGGTGGCCATTTTGCGAGTGGCGATTTCAGGGTTGGCTTTCACGCCTTTTTTTATCCTCTACTTCAAAGAGCATGAATGGAATAGATGGTATTGGTATGTTATAGTTGCCTTATCCGGGAGTGCAATTCCAGCCATATTTTTCGCTACAGCACAGACCAAGATAGGGAGTGCTACGGCTGGTATCTTAAACAGTATCACGCCTATATTTGCACTAATCATAGGAATTTTGTTTTTTAAGGCTGCTACTCATGCAAAGCAGATGATAGGAGTAATCATCGGTTTTGCGGGTACTGCAGGCTTGATTCTCATCGATGCTTCTGCCGATGACTTGCAAGGCCAGATGATATACGGTTCGCTGATCGTTGTAGCCTCTGTATTTTATGGTTTTAATGTCAACTTCGTCAAAGAGTTCTTCGCTCATGTCACTCCATTAAAGCTTAGTACTTTGTCTTTTTTCCTTGTTGGAGTGCCCGTGTTATGTATGATTCCTTTCACTGACATACCTGCTAAGGTAGTCTCCCATCCTTATGCTCTTAATGCGCTACTATACTTGACAATCCTGGCTGTAGTCAGTACCATGGCAGCCTTGTACATTTTTTATCAATTAGTACAAGATACGAGTGCTTTATTCGCCTCTTCGGTTGCCTATCTTATTCCTATCGTGGCTCTTATATGGGGAGTATTTGATGGAGAGACGATAGGTATCCTACACTTGGTATGTTTAGGAGTGATAATAAGTGGTGTGTACCTCGTGAGAGGGGATTGATTGTTGATTATTATCTATATTTATACCATTATATGCCGGTTCATATCAATGTTAAAAGAAGAGATTCATTCTTAGGCTAAAGTCCTTTTAGCCTCATCTCCTTATTGTTTTCATTCTATTTTATTCATCAGACAATATTCTTTTAATGCAATTACCACATATACCTCCATATAAAACTAAAGTCATCGAACCAGTTTACTTTAGGACTCGGGAAGAAAGATCCCAAAAAATCAAAGAAGTTCATTTTAACCTGTTCAATCTGCATAGTGATTGGGTGATCATAGATCTTATGACGGACTCTGGCACCGGTGCCATGAGTGAACAACAGTGGTCAGAGATCATGCTGGGTGATGAAAGCTATGCCGGTTCAGAATCTTACTTCAAACTGATCAGGTCCATACAAGACATTACAGGATTTGAATATGTCGCTCCGACACATCAAGGTCGTGCTGCTGAGAATATTTTGTTTTCTGCGGTTGTAAATCAAGGAGATGTAATCCCTGGCAACGCTCATTTTGACACCACCAAAGGACACATAGAGTTTAGAAAAGCAACTGCGTTAGATTGTACCATTGATGAAGCATATAATACCACAGAGAATCATCCTTTTAAGGGCAATATAAACCTCGATAAGTTAGAAGAAGCTATCAAGATTAATGGTAAAGAAAAGGTCCCGTTCATCAATATAACAGTCACCTGCAATACCGTTGGTGGACAACCAGTATCACTTCAAAATATAAAGGACACTTGTCAAATTGCTAAAAAATATGACATCCCAGTCTATATGGATATCGCCAGATATGCCGAGAATGCCTACTTTATAAAAACTCGGGAAGAGTCCTATAAGGATTGGTCGATACGAGATATAGTCAAAGAGATGTTTGAAGATGTGAGTGTCGTATGGATGAGTGCTAAGAAAGATGGGTTGGTCAATATAGGAGGATTTATAGCCCTGAGAGACAAGGAGCTCTATGATCAACTAGGAAATTTCACGATTATCTATGAAGGTTTTTTGACCTATGGAGGTATGAGTGGAAGGGCCATGGGTGCTCTTGCCGTAGGCCTACAAGAGGGCGTAGATCTGGATTATCTAAACGATCGGGTATGGCAGGTCCATTATCTCGGAGAAAAGCTCAAAACATATGGTATCCCTATACAGGATCCTGTAGGAGGTCATGCACTTTATATCGACGCCTCAGCTATGTTACCCGCCTTAGCACAAACAGAATATCCGGCGCAAGTGTTAGGTGTAGAGGCTTATATTGAGGGAGGAGTACGTGGTGTTGAGATAGGCACCTTATTGGCTGATAGAGATCCCCAAACAGGCCTCGACAGATTGGCCAAGTTAGAATTATTGAGACTCGCCATACCTCGTCGAGTGTACTCTCTACAACATATGGATTATGTAGCAGCGACATTGGCCAGAGTACAAGACAGGAGTGATAAAATAGAACGTGGATTTAAAATCAAAAAACAAGCACCCATATTAAGACATTTTACCGTGGAGTTAGAGAGGGTATAGGCTGTTTATATCTCCCAGCCCCATCGCTCCCAGTCTGTAGCGTAGTCAACATCCGATAAGGTGTCTAAAAGAGTATGACTCAGTCCGAGAAGGGTTACTTGACGGATGGTCTGAGTTAATACTTGATCGGTACTCCAAGCGATATCTTCGAATAGAGATGGATATAAAACCTTCATGCCCAATAAATAATACCCTCCGTCATATGTTGGCCCCAATACGACATCATGATCATTAAGTAGATCGAATGCCTGAGATATATGTCGTGCCTCAAGTCTAGGACAATCGCTACCTATAATGAGACAAGGACTGCTGTGTTCAAAGGCAACCCTAAATGACTCCTTCATTTTGCCCCCAAGATCTCCTGAGGGCTGTATTCTTTTGTCGAATTGCTCTGCTGACCACTCATCACTCTGCGCTATACGCTCATGGTAGAATAAATAATTGTGATGATCTCCATGTTGGACAACCTCTAAGGTATGGCGCAACAACTCTTTGTAAATCAATAAAGCCCTTTGATCTCCAACATCCTTTGCAAGACGAGTTTTTACCTTTCCCAGTTCTGGATTTCTAATAAATATGATAACACCTTTGGACAAATCGCTTGCTTTTTGGTGCAATGATATGCTATAAATTGATTTCGGATTCTACTAAGGCGCTAGGAATGACGGATTTGTCGGGTAGCATTAATTTTCTCCCTTTTCATTTTCCTTTTCCCTCTTTCTCAATTCAGATCCATCCTCAAGGATCTTAGATAGTGCTGAATAAGGACCAGAAACTACTTCATCCCCATCATTAAGGCCTGAGCTGATCTGAATAAATTCGTCATCTTGAATGCCAGTGGTTACTTCAACCATTTGGGCCGTATCTGCACTATATAGGAATACTACTTCTTGGAGTTTTTCTTCTTCATCTTCTTCACTGATATCCCTCACGGTCACGGCTTGTATTGGTATTGTAAGTACATCCTCTTTGACATTGGTGATAACCTCAACAGATGTTGACATACCTGGCCTGAATGGATAGGTGCTTTTACCGATGAGCAAGTCTTCATAAGAGCTTGCATCGAGACGTATTTTGACGATAAAATTGGTCACCTGATCTGTATTGAGACTGCTGGAAGTACCTGAAGCAGCATTAGCTGCCGAATTAGCGATTTCTGTGACTGTCCCTTTAAATTTCCTGTCGATATAAGCATCAACCTCTATGAGTACTTCATCATTCATAGCCACCTTGAGGATATCATTCTCGGTTACTTCTACCTGAGCCTCCATAGTCGATAGATCTGAGATTCGCATGATTTCTGTCCCGGCCATCTGAGCGGTACCTACTACTCGTTCTCCTTTCTCTATGGAGAGGCTCGATATGACGCCACTGGTCGGAGACTTGATGGTTGTTCTACTTAGATTAGTCTTGAGTTCTTTAAGACTTGCCTCGGCACTGAGTACAGTAAATCCTGCTGCTTTAGCAGATTCTTTTGCGGCCGAGATATTAGCATTGGCAGAGGCGATACTGGCTTGAGCTGACTCTACTTGTGCCAGGCTTTGATCAAATTGCTCTTGAGATATAACGCCATCTTCAAACAGTTTTTTATTTCTATCATGCACCCTATTAGCCTGAGTGAGGTTGGTTTCGAGCTCCACTTTTTGAGCTTCATTAGTCGATATTTGCGCTCGAGAAGTCGCCAAGTTTGATTTAGAGTTGTTCAGGTTAGCTTCGCCTCTCTCTACGGCTGACAAAAACACCTCTGGATCCACTCTTAAGAGTAGTTGACCAAGCTTGACCGAATCTCCCTCTTCTACATAGAGCTCCACTATCTCTCCTGATACATCCGAACTAATAATAACCTCAGTCTCTGGATAGATTCTTCCACTCGCTGATACCATCTCTTTGATCGTTCTATATTCAGCCGTAGTGCTATCAACTGGTTCTCCCTTTGGAGCTGTTTGATTTTTATAAAATACGTACGCTGCAATCAGAGCAATGATTCCTAATAGACCTAATATGATCCATTTGCGCTTATTTGATTTCTTCTTTCGTGTCATTCGTTTTGTCCTTAGAGGTACAATAGTTAATCCATCCCTACTGGGTATCCTTGATAATAATCTAATAATTTGACCTTGAGTACGTAGTCATACTTCGACAAGAGGTAATTAGTTCTAGCTGTATTTACCTGATCTTGGATACTAATATAGTCATATGAGTTTATTGCTCCTAGATTAAATCTTTTCTCTGCATTTTCATAAGATACTTCTCTCGCCTCAAGTGTCTTTTGGGATGCTTCTAAGCTCCTCTTGGCTGCTTTAGCATCTGTGATCAACTGCAATAAGTCGTTGCGCAGATTGACGAGCGTTTTACTTTTCTCTGTTTGAAGATTCTCAAGATCTATCTTGGCCCGATTGACATTGGCTTTGGTTACCCCACGGCTATATA
>CAZJHC010000154.1:0-8749 GCA_964545645.1 uncultured Saprospiraceae bacterium | reverse complement strand
CCCTCACAGTTTCCTCGAGTTCTCTCCATATACCACCATTAAAAGGTATAAGCTGCGGACTCATATTACTCATATAGAAGGATTCCTTCATAGCATGCTCATTAAAGGCCATATCCCCTGCTGGAGCAAGATGTCCACGACTATACCCACTACCTCGATAATCGTAATAATTAGCTGATCCTCTATCTATATTAGGGTCTTCTAAAAATCGATCATGACGCTTTACATTCGGGATGGCCAACTCGGACTGATTGAGCACATAACATACCCAAGCGGCTTGTTCGTATTTTTCTACGTAGCCCAAAGAATAATAAGTATGATGAACTACTTGTATGTCTGTTCTATCCGAGATGGGCAGCAGATGATCCCGTTCGTAATCATCAAATACTGCCTCTTTAAAAGATTGAGGGCCATTTTTTTGCCCCTGGGCGTCATTAAAGCCACGATATCCCATATAGAATAATACTGCAGTTATTGCCAACATGAACAAGACCTTGACAGTCATCCCTACGAAGGGATTTTTATTCCTATTATGATTTTTCCGCAAATTTGCCATGCTTTAGATCGATACCATTATAGTACATTTATGGTGGCAGCTGCCATTGAGCTAATGTAGCCATGATAAACGAAAAAAAACCACATATATTAATTGTTTTGTTTATTTGTTTGATTCAGTTCTTATCAGCTCAATCTGCTTTTTCGTCTCAGCAGGTTGCCGCTGGTTACAGTACGAGTTACAATCAAGATGATTTTGCCAATGCCCTCAACCCTACCAGCTTAATCAATTTGAGCCATGCCTGGAATATCAGCGCTTCACATGAACAAAGGTATTTTAGTGATATAAATGCCTCTCACTTGTTACTCTCAAGATCATGGAAAACTCAAGGTATATCGTTCCAATTTTTCAATTATGGTATCTCCGAGTTTAAGACTAATCTTTGGACCATCAGCTATGCTCGAGCATTGAGTCAATCTCTAACGATAGGGACACAGTTGACATATGAGCGATTGATCATAAAAGAAAATGGTTCTGACGGTGGCATCAATCTCAATTTGAACTTGAATCAAGCGATAGGGGATCATATCGATGTGCACCTTATCGCTCGCAACCTGAATAGTCAATCGACCATAAACCAAGAAGAATATATTGGAGGAGTAACATTTGTCATCAATGATGGCTTGCGATTGCATACAGAATATGTCCTTCAGCCCATGTTTGATTCAGATGCTTTTATCATCGGTATACATTATGAACCTATAGCCAAAGTACAAGTAAGCTTAGCCATCAATACGCTCCATCAAGGGCCGACGCTAGGGTTACAATATGATAATACCAATTATCTAATCGCAGTAGCAGTCTCCAACCATCAACAGCTTGGTAGATCTGCGTCACTGACCCTCGGCGGAAGACTTAATTGATAGACTGCCATACTGCTTTTGCCATTGCATGGATAAAACAATAATGCGACTGTAGTTTTTTAATCCATCCGAGATACCGTGCCTCTTGAGATATGAGTCATAGATCAGATCTCTAATTAAAGGGAGTATATCAGGATATCTATTACTATACTCATAGATGGCATCAAGATCTTTTAATACCAATGGATTCACACAAGACATACTATCATAAAACTGATCTCTATTAGTCCTATATGCATTAGATCTAAGATATCTCCAATAGGACATATATCCAGAGTATTGAATGATTGAGCTATCACTATTAACACAGGCCAGAAGCGCCCAAAAGTTGCACATGTCCTCCCCAGTATAACCATACCCATGAGACATCTCATGAAGGATAGTAAATGGCCAAACAATCGGATGCAAACCAGGGTCTATATGTCCTTCGCTCACAAATGGGATATAGACGCCCGCAGTACTCCAATGCAAAAGCGATCCTCTCGGATATAACGAGCGAACTCGTACATCACCAGAGTCATCCAGATTAAGTCTTGTATATATTTGTTTAAGTGCTGGACGGTAGACGTCGTCGTCGTCACTCACAAGATTAGACCAAGCAATACTATCAGGCAACGTCGCCCTCAGGTGATTTAGTCGTATGGTTACCTCGTCCAATTCTGCGAACAAATCTCTTTCAGATATCTTTTCATCGGATTGACTCAGCAGTTGATTGATGACATTGATCCTCTTGTAATTATATCCCCATAGGAGATAAAAACTCAGTACGAACAACGCTATTAATACTATAAGATCTAATGAATACTGAACTACAAAGTCAATTAAACTCTTAGTCCTCCGTTGACATGCTCTATAGGATCGAATCAAATAGTATGCTACAACTATTAAGAGCAAATAGATAAGTGGGACTGGGCTCTGACTCAAGGTCGCATCCCATATAATGCGCCAATACTTGTAGAACCCTTGACTGTAATATGTCTCTACAATGTTAGACTCATACGGCAAAAGACGAAATATGAAGTAGACAAGGCTCGCAGTCAGTATGGGGATAGCTCGATACAAGATTCTTGGAGTCAATAGTTATAAGATATTGTTAAGAGAAATCGTTCAAAATGTAGATTGTACGACTAATTAGTCGTTAGAAAATTAATCAGCAACTTTTTTATTACTTTCATGGTTATACTAAACGAACATAAACAATACAACCATGGCATTTGAATTCACCGATGTAAATTTTAAAGAAACGGCCTTAGCTCCGGGTGAAATATCAGTAGTAGACTTTTGGGCTGAGTGGTGCGGACCTTGCCGCCTGGTAGGTCCTGTCATAGAAGACTTAGCTAAAGATTATGATGGCAAGGCCATTATCGGCAAAGTAAATGTGGACAACAATCCTGAGACTTCTATGAAGTATGGCGTAAGAAGCATCCCAACTATACTATTCATCAAAGATGGCGAAGTAGTAGATAAGCATGTTGGTACAGCTACCAAGGCTACCTTATCACAAAAGCTAGACGCACTCTTATAGAAGATATAAAGAGCAAAATAAAAGCCCTCAACAATAGATATTGTTGAGGGCTTTTATTTTTATGGCCAGTCTGACAAAAAAAATGAATTTTGCTTTTTCTAAACCCTATTTAATTCCTTATCCTGTCAGAACTAATTCTCACATTCTCCGATCTCAATAGTTAGCTCGGCACCTGAATAACGCAATCAAATTAAACAAAAGCCACAAAGGGCTTAACAATGAGCCCGGATACTTAAATACCTCACCAATATCGCTGTAGGTCAAGGTCATCTGCAGCATAAGGAGTAATCAATATTATATGTTTTATTGAATAACTAAGTGGATAATCATTCGTTTAGACTTTATAAGCAATTCTTAGTATGTGTATATCAGTTATCTATCTTAGACATATATTGGATTTCACCTCAGCGCAATATGCTATGCAGCCGTCTCATGCCTATGTGGAAGGAGATAAAAAATGTTTTAGAGATGGCTTCGATTTTCAAAACGGACATACTATCAATCATATGACTACACCTGTCTTACAAAGATCTAACGACATCAATACAGTAATAATGCTACATTTATATCTATGAGTGTTTTTGATATATATGACGTCAAGAAGATAGAGAATCTCGACCTCTTGGCACGTAAGGTGGTAGAGGGGTTTATCATCGGTCTACACAAAAGTCCTTTTCACGGATTTTCAGTTGAATTTGCCGAGCATAGACTTTATAACAGCGGTGAGAGCACTAAGAATCTCGATTGGAAGGTATATGCACGCAGTGAGAAGCTCTTTGTTAAGAAGTATGAAGAAGAGACCAATCTGCGATGCCAAATAGTGCTGGATGCATCATCATCTATGTTTTTTCCCAAAGACATA
Organism: uncultured Saprospiraceae bacterium; assembly: GCA_964545645.1. GTDB lineage: Bacteria > Bacteroidota > Bacteroidia > Chitinophagales > Saprospiraceae > GYS-P2D. Next base: position 4,943 of record CAZJHC010000154.1, on the reverse strand, counting down.
CAGGTTAATAATCTCAGGGTTAACAAATTTGAATATAGTGCCTTGGCTGCCGCATCACTGATGAACCTCCTCAAAAAGCAACGAGATGCTTTTGGCTTAAGCCTTTTTGATGAATCTCTAAAGATTCATACTCCTAACAAATCCAGCAGCACACATTACAAGTTACTTTTAAGCTATCTTGAGAAGGAGATGCAGGTAGCGGCACTAAACAAATCTGGCAATACTCCTGCTGTACTCCATCAAATAGCTGAACGAGTTCACAAGAGATCCTTGATCATCATTTTTTCAGACTTCTTTGATCATAGAGGCCAAAATGAGGAGCTCTTCGCAGCATTACAACACCTTAATTATAATAAACATGAAGTAGTTGTCTTTCATATCATGGATGAACCCTTAGAGATGGCTTTCGATTTTGAAAACAGACCTCACTTGTTTGTAGATTTGGAGACAGGAGAACAGATTAAACTTCAATCCAATCAACTCAAAGAAGCATACCAAGAAAAGATAAGGGCACATAATGATAGTATAATCCAGAAATGCCTACAGTATAAAATAGATTATATCCCAACCAATATCAGAAACGGATATAATGAAATATTGAGAAAATATTTAGTCAAACGAGCTAAGCTAAGTAAATAACATGAAGATTAAAATAGCAGATCATAGTACGCTCCCCCCAAAAGGGACCGATAGAAAAGCCACCGAAGAAATAACAAAGGATTTCTGCAAAGAAATCGCCGCATTGCAGTATGACCTTTATAAAGAAAGCAAACAAGCCCTACTAGTAATTTTTCAAGGGATGGATGCCAGCGGCAAGGATGGTGCGACACGCAAAGTATTCAGATATGGCAGTCCATCTAATATTAAGGCGTACTCGTTTAAAAAACCCACTGATGAAGAGTTTGCTCATGATTTTTTATGGCGAGTCCATAAGATAGCGCCAGCTCAAGGGCATATTACCATATTCAATAGATCGCATTATGAGGACATCCTAGTGCAAAGAGTACATAACTGGATAGATGATAAAAGGGCCACGGCCAGGATCAATGCCATCAATGCTTGGGAGAAACTACTAGTGGAAGACAATAATACCAGAATTCTAAAATTTTATATGAACATCTCCCCAGAGCGCCAAAAGGAAAAGCTCCAAGAGCGTATAGATGTTAAAGAAAAAAACTGGAAACATAAAGCTCAAGACTGGGAAGAGAGAAAACTCTGGGACAAGTATATGCACTATTATGAGGAGGCTATCAATAAATGTAATGCTATACCATGGATAATAGCTCCAGTGGATAAAAGATGGTATCGCAACTACTTTATAGCTAAGACCGTCCTTGAGACGCTCAAGGAAATGAACATAAAAGTCCCAACAGGCATAGAAGAATGACATAAACATATGTCTGCTACCAAGATTAGAATAGACAAGTGGCTGTGGAGTGTCAGAATCTTTAAGACAAGGACTCAAGCCACTGAGGCGTGCAAAAAAAGCAATGTCAAGCTTAGAGAAAAGGCGGTAAAACCATCATATCTTGTCAGTGTGGGCGAAATAGTATCAGTTCATAAGAATGGCTTCAACCTGCAGTTCAAAGTACTGACACTTATTTCCAAAAGAGTAGGTGCGCCAATAGCGATCACTTGTTATGAAAACTTGACTCCAGAGTCCGAAATGAATAAGTACAGCGATTGGTTCATCGGTAAGGCGAGGCCAGAGATGCGGGAGAAGGGAGCAGGCAGACCTACTAAAAGAGAACGTCGAGAGATAGACTCCTTCAAAGATCGTATCTTTTGGGATGAAGGGGAGTGATTTTTGTTATAACATAATATAGTACTATATAAATCTATAAGCATATGGCTCAGACAAAACATACCTCATCATTCATGGTCCGGTTCAATCAAAATATCTATGAGGAAAATGGCGAATCAAAAGTACAATGGAGAGGCAAAATATCTCATGTGCAAGGTGGGGATATGATCAACTTTACCAATATGGATACTGCTATGGAATTCATACAACAAAAACTAACCGAGTTAACAAAACAAGCAACATCTGATAAGTCTGTTGAAGAGCAGGAGGGGATTATCGAAAAAAGCTTGGACATATGGAAGAAGGTTAGGTCGAGCGGACCGAAGATGATCTTAGATACTCTCAAGGACCCTAAGAAGCAAGTATCACAGATTCAAGATCAACTGCAAGATCAGATAAGTCAAGTAGGACATGAGATCAGCTCTAAGGTTGAGTTGGATCAATGGAGAGCCGCCAGCAAGTCCGATGTAAAATCTGTAAAAGATCAAATTCACGAGCTGACGAATATGGTCTCGGCGCTATCTCAAAAAATCGAAGGCTTGTCCAAATAGCAAGTTAAGTGGAGCCCATATCACCTAATCTTCAATCAGAAAGTACTATTCAAATCTATACCCTCGGGGACTTTAGGGTCCTCAGAGAAGGCCAGCTTATATCTTCCAAGGATTGGGGCCGAGACAAAACAGTCCAACTTCTACAGTTTTTAATATCCAATCGATCTCGTTCAGCATTGCACAAGGAGCAGATAATCGATAGACTGTGGTTTGATGCGGGTGACAGAGATTTTAAAGTGGCTATGCACGGTATCAATAAAGCGTTAGAACCAGGTCGTCCTTCTCGCACAGATCCCAAGTATATCGTCCGCAATGGTTTGAGTTATTACCTTAATACTGATAAACTATGGATTGATATCGATTATGCCGAAAAACTAATTATCGAAGCAAATAATTGCGCAGTTGAAAATCCAAGCAAGGCCATATCTATATATCAAAATGCCCTGTCCGTATATAAAGGCACCTATCTCCCTAATAGAACATTTGAGGATTGGACTTCTGAAGAACGAGAGCGCATGCAAATACTCTTTATAGGAGCTTATACAGATCTTGCCAAGTTGATGATCGATCAAAATCCAACAGAATCAATTAGACTCACTCAATCTGCTCTACAGATTGATGCTACTTGGGAAGATGCTTATAGAATACAAATGGAGGCCTATATTAAAAAAGGGAACAGACCTATGGCGCTTAAGACTTATGACAAATGCAAAAATGTCCTCAATGATCAATACGGATTGGACCCGCTACCTATAACTAAGTCTTTCTTTGATAAACTTATATCGTTATAGCCCTACCATAAATTCTTGAGACATAGATTTTAGCAAAGATTTGCTAGTACTCATCACTCCTTGGATATCTCCTGTTAAGATCCCCTCAGTCAGATAATTACTATATCCTTTAATATTTGAACAAGTAGAAGACAAATCGATAAATGCCATGGACCATTCAGAAAAGCCTCGTTCTTCGATCTCAGACTTCCACGATAGTTTGACATTTGTGTTTAGCGGATCTTTTTTAATATTATCAAAAAGATTATTAATCGCCTGCTCCTCTCCTTCCAAAAGCTGGACAAAGGTCCTGTTATGATATATGAGCACGCCTGTTATCTCATACCTTTCGTTGGCACTCCTATAGGCATTCGTCAGGCTTATTAATTCTTGAGTAGATAGCTCCCGAGTAGAAAGGCTTTGATATATCAATTCAACCATTGTTCGTCCTTTTGGCCCAATTTATATATATAGATATAAATCATCTAAGAAAAAATCCATAAAATTCGACATATCACAAACTTGTAACTCATCTGTAACTACGCCTCTTTTTATTTGCAGTATCAAAAGAAAAAAGTACAACAATGGCAACTAAGAAAGTACAAGCAAAAAAAGCAACGGACAGAAAAGGACAAGTAAAAACTAATGTCAAGAAATTTCATGACGGGTTACTTCAAACTTCTGAAGATCTATTAAAAGGATCAATTGAAGCCGGAGCTAAATGGCAAGACTTATTGGCAAAGACTATAAAGAAAAGTGAACCAATAGCTGAAAAAAATATCGACATCATATTTGACACAGCAGAAAAAATAAGAGGAGAAGTATCGACTGGTACTACCAGAGTTAAAACCTTGTTAGGTGTTGATGATAATTTGTTTTCTGATCTAAAGGATAAGGTTACAAACAATACTATCATCAAGCGATTCAGAGGAGAGGTTGAAGAAATAGTAGAAGAGGTATCTGATGTGAAGATTGTCAAGAAAGCGAAGAAAATGGCAGTAAAAGCAAAAGTAGAAATACAAGATGCTATAGAAGACATCAAAGAAGATGTAACTGAAGTCGCTGATACGATCAAATCAAAAATTACAGATGTTACTTCTGATACTGTTAAAACAGACCTTAAAGTCATCAACGGTATAGGGCCAAAATTAGAAGAAGTATTAAATGCTGCGGGTATTCAAAACTACAGCGACCTCGTAAAGGCATCTAAGAGTGACCTAAGAAAAATATTGGACCAAGCAGGATCCAGATACAAGATGCATAATCCTGAAGATTGGAAAGCACAAGCCAAACTGGCAGCAGCTAACAAAATGGATGAGCTTAAGGCTTGGTCTAAGAGCAAATAATTATAGAATTAATATTAGAATAATAACAATTAACAAGTATATCATGGCAACTAAAAGCGCTAAGAAAGTAACTTCAGAGACATTCAACTTTGATCAAGCTATCAAAAGAGTGAAGACAACGACTAAAGATGTTAATCAGTTTGCAATAGAAGCAACAGAGGACATCGTGAACGAAGCGATTACCAGAACTGAGCAATGGCAAGGAATTGCTACTAAAGCAATTGATGGTGGATTAAAATTAGTCTCTAATCAACAAGACATCGTCTTTGACACATTGGAGTCTTTAAAAGGTCAGTTTCTTCATGGAAGAAAAAGATTCTCTACATTAGTAAGTAAGAACTAAGATAAGATTCATACGACTATAATTGCCGAGACGTCTTAATAAGACGTTTCGGCTTTTTTTATGGTCAACTATATGATTAATCTTCCAAAATATTACGTTACTAATTATATATTGTGAACAGTTGTTATC
>CAZJHC010000153.1:0-8759 GCA_964545645.1 uncultured Saprospiraceae bacterium | reverse complement strand
ATACAAAACCCTCAAGTCATCACTTCTTTTGGGACAAACGCAAGACAAACGGCCATTGCTCTTTTTGATAAAACCAGCCTAGCTAAAAATCATTTAGATTATTACCTTCAGATAATTGATGAGAGTAATATTAGTCAATAAAAGATTTCCTCCCAATAGGTCTGCCACAGGCTATCATGGATATGGCCTAGCCCAATATTTACACTCTGTGGGTCATACGATTCATTTAATCAGCACTCATGGTTCCCAATCTTCTCAAGAACCTATTGATGGCATCTTTCATCATAGGATAAAGAGTCTTTACGACGGTAAGTCCATAATGCTACGACTCATTTTCACTCTGATCGATAGCTACCGGTTAATTCGTCGAGCTAAAAAAACCAAAGGGACTAGATATATCATCATGAGCGACCCCCCTTTTCTTCAATTTATTGCTACCTTTTTATTACCCTCTGAGCGCACCATCTTTTGGATGATGGATTTATACCCAGAAGCATTTATTGCCAAAGGCCTCATTAGAAGAGAGACTAGTTTGATCAGATGGTATAAGAATCGATTACAAAAATTCAACCCCCTTGTGGTCTTAGCTCTTGGCGATCACCAAAAAAAATATATAACCTCAGAGTATGCCTATCGTTCTACTGTGTCGATCCCAGTAGGGTTGCAAGATTCAAATCTCTCTGACCACATTGATCGACCTCGATGGTATACAGATCAAAGCAAGATTTACTTTGGATACTTTGGCAATTTGGGGGAGGCCCATGACGTACTCTTCTTAGAGCAGTTCATAACTCAGTTAGACTCTAAGAAACATCATATGATTCTATCATGTCAGGGCTCTAAGGCTCAGCGATTGTTGCAATATTGTGGACATTTAAACACCGTCAGCATTGTAGAGCAACAAGAGCTTGATCAGATAGCATTCATAGATGTCCATATAGTAACCCTGATTAACTCGTGGACACATACATGTGTGCCATCCAAAGCACTATTAGCCTTACAGGTCGGAGGGGCAGTACTATTTAATGGATCTGAAAAAAGCGATACCTGGCAATATGTCAAGTCCGCAGGTTGGAGAATAGAGAGCAACGAAAGAACAGAGAAAAGCATTCGACATTTTTTAGAGGTGCTTGAGCGTACTCAATTGACCAAAAGAAAAAAAATTGCTCAGACTATTGCTCAAGAACTGAAAGAACAATTATCTAATGCCTATAATACAATAGCTCAAGACATTGATGATAAAAAATAACATGAATAAAAATCATTACATCGCAATCATGGCTGGAGGAGTTGGATCTCGCTTTTGGCCTGCAAGCCGTGAGAGTCGACCGAAGCAATTTTTGGATATACTAGGTATAGGAGAGTCCCTCATACAGTCAACCTTTTCTCGAGCCGCTAAGATCGTACCCAAAGAAAATATCCTAATTGTCTCTAATCATCAATATAAAAACCTGATACTTGAGCACCTGCCAGACATCTCCGAAAATCAAATACTGCTGGAACCTTCAAGAAATAACACAGCACCATGTGTCGCCTATACCGCATTACACCTTAAAGCGATAAACCCCAAGTCCGTTTTTGCAATGCTACCCTCAGATCATGTAATCATGAAGGAAGATCAGTTCTCCAAAGATATAATGGCAGCCTTTGATTATGCTGAGCAACATGAAGCTATTGTAACACTCGGTATTGAACCAACAAGGCCTGATACAGGATATGGATATATCAATTATAAAAACAATGCTTCAGATATAAAAAAGGTTATTGAGTTTAAAGAGAAACCAAACAAAGAAACAGCCATCTCTTACTTAAATAAAGGAGGGTACGTGTGGAATGCAGGAATATTTGTTTGGTCCGTAAAGACAATCCTACACTCCTTTGAACATAGTGCCCCGAAAATATTAGATGTCTTGAGGCAAGATCTTTCAAAATATAATACTCCCAATGAACAGGCATACATCAACAAGGTCTATCCCAACACACAGAATATCTCAGTGGATTTTGCCATATTAGAACAAGCAGAAAATGTCTATACTATCCCTACAGATATAGGATGGTCAGACCTTGGAACTTGGAATTCCTTATATGATTTTGGTGATAAGGATGATAAACAAAATGTAATTCAAGCCAACTCTGCAAGCATGCATGAAGCCGGAGGTAATATGATACGTACAGACCATAAAGAGAAACTCATTGTCATCAAGGGATTGCAGGATTATATCATTATTGACGATGATGATGTCTTACTCATCTATCCGAGAGAACAAGAACAAAGTATCAAACAACTTAGATCTACTTTTAGCCAAACAAAGTTCGTTTGAAACTTCATAACCGTACATATAAACAGGCTTTCGTTTCTAATACCTCTTGGAGCATGTATAACTTTAGAGTAGAGGTCCTACGCAGCTTAATAGCTCAAGGCAAACAGGTCTATGTGCTAGCTCCTAGAGACAACTATAGTGCTAAGTTAATCTCTGAAGGGGTTCACTATATACCCTTAGAAATAGACAATTATGGAATGAATCCATTGAGAGATCTTAAGTTACTTTGGACTCTCTTCAGAACTTATAGGACATATCGATTTGACAAGATCTATCATTATACTATCAAGCCAAATATATACGGCAGCATAGCAGCTTATCTTGCCAAAATTCATACTCATGTGGCTGTCGTTACTGGATTGGGAAAGATGTTTAGATTCAAATCGCCCTTGACATCCTTTCTTGCTAACAATCTTTTCAAAGTAGCCTGTCGTATTAATTCTCAGACTTGGTTTTTGAATATTCATGATCAACAAAAGTTCATCCAAGAGGGTATCTGTCCTAAGCACAAATCATTAGTCTTACCTTCTGAAGGAATCAACATTTCCAAATTTCGCCCTGGCAAAAAAACCCAAACCCCTCTTATCCGATTTTTGTTTGCTGGACGATTATTAAAACAAAAAGGCATAGAATTATACCTCCAAGCAGCTAAAATATTCAAGTTAACGTATCCCAATGTAAGGTTCGAGGTGTTAGGGTTTATTGATGAAAACAATCCTGACGCTATCACTTACAAGGAGATTGGCCAATGGCACCAACAAGGATTCATCAAGTATCTCGGGAGCACAGAAGATGTAAGGCCCTATATCCAAAGAGCTGACTGTATCGTTTTTCCTTCTTTTTATCAAGAAGGGTTGTCAAGGATACTCTTAGAGTCAGCTAGCATGGCCACTCCTATTATTACTTCAGATCAAGTAGGCTGTCGAGAGGTGGTTATAAATCGAGTTACAGGATATCTCTGCAAAAAGAAAAGTCTAGCCTCCTTGGTAACCTGTATCGAGACATTTTTGTCTTTATCCCCTCGAGATCGAGAGATCATGGGTGCCGCTGCTCGACAAAGGGTTAAAGAGAGATACGATATGGAGTTGGTCAAAGTTTATTATCTCGATAAGAACCCTTCCTCTGTTATTTCTTAATCCGATTGTCTAGCAATTGAGCAATCTCTTCAAAACTAGGATTCGTTCGCATGATTTTTCCTTCTGGGTTTATCAAAAACTTAGTTGGTAACTCCTTCACATCATAAGCTTGGGCAAGGTCCGATAACATCACAATTCTTGATACATCTATAATGTGGTATGGCCAGTTAAGACCTCGATCGGTTATGATCTTGCGTGTATATTTATCGGACTTCTCAAGGGCTACGCTCACTACTTCAAAATTACTTGCGTCTATATATTGACGATCATGATATTGATTATAAACTTGTTTTAGGTTCGGTATTTCTCTAATACAAGGGCCACACCAAGACCCCCAAAAATCAAGTAATATATAATTGCCTTTTAAATCCTCTAGATCAAATATTGACCCGTCTATCAATTGGGTTTTAATTGGGGGAGCTGATGTTCCACTATTAAAACTGGGCTGCTTGAAAAAAAAGTTGTAGACGAATAAGACAGCAATAAAGGATATGATTCCAAATAATACTTTCTGCATTTTAGTTTTGATCTAGAAGGTCAAACAAATAATTTCCGTACCCACTCTTTATATACTTATGAGCTAAGTACTCTAATTGTTCATCATTTATAAAGTTCATTTTATAGGCAACCTCTTCAATACACCCTATTTTAAGACCTTGTCTCTTTTCTATTACCTCGATGAACTGTCCTGCCTGCAATAAAGACTCATGAGTCCCTGTATCTAACCACGCCATGCCCCGATTTAAAACCTCAACCTTTAAAGAACCTCTCTTCAGATACTCCTTATTAACATCTGTAATTTCGTATTCGCCTCGTGGACTAGGTTTCAGGTTTTTAGCAATATCTACAACATTTCGATCATAAAAATATAGCCCTGGAACGGCAAAATTTGATTTTGGTACTTCTGGTTTTTCTTCGATAGAGATCACCTTCTTTTCTTCATCAAACTCAACAACACCATAGCGCTCAGGATCATTTACACGATAAGCAAAAACATATCCACCGGATGGGTTAACACATCGCTGAAGGTTTTCGGCCAATCCATCACCATAAAATATATTGTCTCCAAGTATGAGTCCCGCAGCATCCCCATCTATAAACTCTTCACCCAGCACAAATGCTTGGGCCAACCCATTGGGCTCATGCTGGACCACATAGGAAAAGTTACAACCTAACCTTGAACCATCTCCCAATAAACTCTGAAATAGTGGCAGATGATCTGGCGAAGAAATAATCAATATATCTCTTATACCTGCCAACATAAGTGTTGATAGAGGATAGTAGATCATCGGCTTGTCGTATACTGGCATCATCTGCTTGCTCATAGCAAGTGTTAGTGGGTATAACCTAGTACCTGATCCTCCAGCTAAAATAATTCCCTTCATTTTGAAGTTTTTGTTTCTTTTGGTAAGAATATGAAATTTGCTCCTAGTTCACTCAAAACGAAGCAACAATAGTAATTTTCAGGAGCTTTATAAACTTTTTTAAAGGAGTCTACTTTGTGTTGTTCAATGATCTGCTTGGACATGAATTCCTCTAGAGTTGAAGCATGTATGGACCAAGGCAGACCTAGATTAGCACCATCAACAAGCACCACTCCTAATTCTATCTCATGTTGGTGCACAACAAATATCGGATACTTTGATACCTCTTGATCAAGGATTGCCTGCTGAGCCTTCTCTAGTGTCTTGACATAATCTTGCAAGTCTTCCTGTATCTGTATGAATTTAGTTGTCGACATATCTTTTACGAAGGTAAGCGTAATAATGCTACTGATTCAATATGGCTCGTATGTGGAAACATATCGACGGGAACAACTCTTTCTAACACATATTTACTTTTGAGTAAGAGGATATCTCTTGCTTGTGTAGAGGGGTTACAGCTTATATAGACAATCTTCTCAGGTTCAAGAGACAAGATCGTTTCGACAACATCGGGATGCATACCTGCTCGGGGAGGGTCAGTAACAACTACGTCAGGACGACCATAGAGCTCTTTAAAAGACTCCTTAAGAACATCTTTTACATCGCCCACAAAGAACTCGGCATTGTCTATATTATTATTGAGAGCGTTTTCTTTGGCGTCGGCAATCGCTTCTGGAATCTGCTCTATCCCAACTACTTTATGACAAGAGTCTGCCAGATATAAGGCGATACTTCCAGTACCTGTATATAAGTCATAGACAATATCATCAGATTTTAAATCCGCCAATACTTTGGCTTGGTCATAGAGATTCTGAGTTTGATAACTATTCGTTTGAAAAAAAGACTTTGGGCTAATCTTGTAGAGGATAGATCCTATTTTTTCTTTGATATCCGTGGTTCCTTCAACATGGACGGATAGTAAATCCGATGTGCTTGAATTTTTCTTCTCATTAATCATATAATGCCAAGAGGTGACTTGCTCGAATAAAGGAATGATTGTTTGAAAGAACTCATCAATCGCCTCAACATCACTGTTTCCAAAAACCACGGTTACCATCCACTCACCTATCGTCGTATTTCTGATGACAATATTTCTCAAAAAACCATGATTGTTCCTTATGTCATAGTACTTCCAATTTTTTTCTTTAGCGATTGCCCCAATTTGATTACGTATCTGATTGCTCAGATCTTCTTGCAAATGACACTTATCTATATTAAGCACCTTATCAAAGGCTCCGGCAATGTGAAAACCCAAACCTGCCTGATGGCTATAATCTTGTCCAGAAGCGATCTCTTCGTCCGTTAACCATCGCTTGGATGAAAAAGAATATTCCAACTTGTTACGATACTCAGATATCTTATCACAGGCGATGATTTCAGAGACTTTGTCTTGGTCATCTTTGGCGATACGTCTGATTGCTTGACTAACTGCTTGATACTTATATTTTAATTGTGCTGTGTAATCCAGATTTTGCCATTTGCATCCACCACAAGTCCCAAAATGCTCACAAAATGAAGCCACTCTATCTACAGAGTATTGTGTTATTCTCTGTACTAATCCAAACTTGAGACCTTTCTTTTTCCTTAGATGGAGGAAATCTATAGTATCCCCAGGTACGCATCCTCCATTAATGATCACAATTTCTCCTTCTTGTGTACGGCCTATGGTATGACCTTTGTCGCCGACATCAATGGCAACGACATTTTCTATGATTTTTTTCTTTCTTTTGGCCATTACTTAATTCTTCACGATCAACTCCGTTCTTCTATTGGTAGCTCTTCCTTCAGGCGTTTCGTTATCTGCGATAGGTTCTGATTCGCCACGACCTTGAGCATCGATCCGCCCTGATATTATCCCTGAGTCTATCAGCGCTTGTCTAACTGCTTGCGATCTCTTTAATGAGAGAGCCATATTATCTTGAGCATCTCCCACATTGTCTGTATGTCCCGTCAAAATGATTTCTATGGACTCATGTTCTCTCATAAGATTAGCCAATAGATCTATTTCTCCTTGGGACTCTTGTTTAAGTGTAGCACTACCACTGTCAAAGAATATATTTTTTAGTACAATCGGTTTTTTATTCTCATTAGAGTCTTGTTCTTTATTAATAAGAGGTTGTAGGTATAGAGTATCTATAAAAGGCTTCTGACCATGACTAAAGGAAGGATAAAAAACATGCTCAGAATGAAAAAGAAACCCTTCGCTTATCGCATGTAGGGACAAGTTCTTTCCTAGGGGGACTGTGCTTAATATCACCCCTTTTTTATTGCTCATTAATGTTTTGATTTCCTTATTCTGGTCGAGGTCGATAATACTTAATCGGGCCATTAGCGGGTCCTGTGTCCTTGAATCAAGAATTAAATACCTTAGAAAGGTAACCGGTATTGGTCTCAAGTCTACAGGGATACTGATTCTATAGAGATCTCGTTGTTGACCTAATGTGTCTTCTCTTGAGTAATAGCCATAGGTGCCATCCGTGCTGACAACTAGATTGTTATCATCAAAGGGAGTATTAATCGGTGCTCCGAGATTTTTTGGGAACGACCACTGTGTTGCCTCTTTTTGAGTCATATAGAGGTCTTTACCTCCGATTCCTCCGAGACCATCGGAGCTATAATAGAGTGTTGTACCATCTGCATGGATGTATGGTGAGCGCTCATTACCAGGAGTATTTACTATTGGACCTAAGTTGGATGGTTGGGACCATGTCTGATCATCTTGCAATGTCGTTGTCCAGATATCACTACCCCCGAATCCTCCTGGTCTGTTAGTCGCATAATAGAGTGTCCTGCCATCCTCACTCAACGAGGGGTGGCTCTCCCAACCAGCTGTATTGAGACTGGGGCCAAGGTTTTTAGGTTCTGACCAAGTATTCTGTTGTCGTAGAGATTGGTATAAATCACAACTGCCATACCCAAATCGTTCATTGCAGTGAGTGAAGATCAGTCTACTTCCGTCTCCGGCGATAGTCTGTGCTCCTTCATTATATCGAGTATTGATCTGAGAGATAGGAGATACATCATACTTTTCTCCCAATTTAGTCGCTTGATAAAGATCTTCCTGACCATTAATTTGCCTCGTGAAGATTAATGTACTCTCGTCAAGGTTAAAACTAGGTGAATACTCCGACAGTTCCGTATTGATAGGATAATCCAACTTGGCAATGTCCACATTATAAGGGTTGTCCAAGAGTCTTTGAGCTTCTTCGAGTTGAGCTATGATTCCTTTAACTGTTTGGCTGTTTTTACTATCTAAGAGCAACCCTCTTTCATACTCTTTATAATATCGTAATGAAGCAGCTATATCTCCTGCATCACGGTGTAGTGCTGCTAGAGCACTTATAAGAAAAGGTCGAGGGTTCATTTGATAATCCCTTTCCAATAATTCTATGAGCTCTTTCTTTTGTCCTTGCTGTGTATATGCTTCTATGATCCCTTTTACTGCTTGTCTGTGATAGGTTTTATTATCTTTTAGTTTAATAAACCCTTCTATCGCTTGAGCATATAGGCCTTGTCTTAGATATGTTTGGCTTTGGGTGAGTAGCTCATCGTTGTTGACAACTTTGGTAGCACTACATGCAGACAGTAGGATCGTTAATAGAAGGAATACCAGATACTTGTGCATACTATATAAACCCAAATCTGGATAGTTTTAGTTTTAAGCTGGGGCGAGCAACTTTTTTGCCTTTTCAAATCCTAAATCAGCCGATTTTTGCAATTCTGACTTAAAATCTCTTTTGCCCATGGCCTTTTTGATGATGCCCTTATAATAATGCCCTTTAGCAGGAGTAAATCCTTTGGACTCTTCTGTAAAGTGCTCAAAACCGAGATCGATTTGTTCTAATGCTTCCTTTAGCAGCTCTTGCTTGAGCAAGACA
>CAZJHC010000152.1:0-8803 GCA_964545645.1 uncultured Saprospiraceae bacterium | reverse complement strand
ATATACTGATATTTGGTTATCGGGTCCTGCTACTCATGTGTTCAGTGGTGAGATAGAATTATAACTCCAGTTGATGATTAGTGTAAGCATTTTTAAGCTCGGCTAAAGCATGGTGCTCTGATAGCTCCTGAGCCAGGGCTATCCCAATCTTGTAAATATTTTCAGCTTTGGCAGGCTCTTCGAGCTTTTGATAGACAGCTGCGAGGTGATAATAAAGTCCAATGTATTGTGGATTTTTTAGACGTAATTTTTCAAACATTTCTACTGATTTATCTAAATCATCTACTTTATGATATTCTTGAGCTATTGCAAAAAGGACAAAATCATCTTCAGGATCTTGTTCATGCAGCTCTAAAAGCTGTTTTATACGCCAATTATACATCTTTACCCAACTTTTATTAAAACTTACTTTTGCACTTCCTCGTTAAAGAGGAGAATAATAATGTAAAAATATAATTAATGAATCTACTAGTCTGTATAAATAAGACTCCAGAGACTACAGCTAAGATTGCTTTTACGGATGGCAGTACTAAGTTTGACACCAATGGGGTTCAGTTCATAATGAATCCTTATGATGAGTGGTATGCTTTAGTAAGAGCATTAGAATTAAAAGAACAACATGGTGGAACGGTTACGGTTATCAATGTAGGTCCGGCTACCAATGATGTAATCATTAGAAAAGCATTAGCTATAGGAGCTGACAAGGCTGTTAGGATAAACGCAGAGGCAACCAGTTCTATGATGGTTGCTAAGAATATAGCAGATTATGCCTCTTCTAATGATGTAGATATAGTATTCACTGGTAAAGAGTCTATCGATTTCAATGGTTCTACTGTTGGTGGATCGATAGCTGGATACATGGGTGTTCCGTTTTTGTCCTATGCTTCAGCAATGGAACATGATGGCACTAAAGCGACAGTCACTAGAGATATCGAAGGAGGAGTAGAGGTTGCTGACGTCACAGGCAAGTTTGTCATCTCTGCTGCTAAAGGGCTTGCTGAACAACGTATCCCTAATATGAGAGGTATCATGATGGCCAAGAAAAAGCCACTAGAGGTTATAGAACCTACGTCAGTTGATAATCATGTATCGGTTGTAGAGTACTCCTTGCCGGAAGCTAAGTCTGGTGTGAAAATGATAGATCCAGAAAATATGGATGAATTAGTAAGATTGCTTCAAGAAGAAGCCAAAGTTATTTAACAAGCTAAAAGAAAAAAGTAAATGGCAATATTAGTAATAGCTGAGAATCCGAAAGGAAAATTTAAAAAATCAGCATTTGAAGTAACTCATTATGGTAGTCTTACAGCGCAAGCATTAGGTAGTGAGTGCATCGCACTAGTTGTTGGAGCAGTAGAAGATGCAGGACAATTAGGAATATATGGAGCATCTAAAGTCATCCATGTTGATGGTTATCAAGGAGGATTTGATACGAGCGTCTTTACGTCTATAATTTCCCAGGTAGCCCAAAATGTTGGTGCAGATACAGTGATTGTGAATCATTCTGCTAATGGTAAAGCCCTATTGGGCGGGTTAGGTGTTGCAATGAATGCAGGCGTAGTATCCCAAGTTAATGCGGTGCCTGTTGGCGAAGGCTCTGGGATATCCGTCACTAAACCGGTATTCTCCGGGAAGGCATTTGCAAAGTATGCCATTACCAGTGCGAATAAGGTTTTGAGTTTAATGGGTAATGCCATACCACCTCAAGAGGTTGGTTCTCCTTGTGTAGTAGAGACATTTGCAGCTGATGTGCCAGCCTCAACTATAAGTGTTACAGAAGTAAAGACGGCTGACGGGACGGTACCATTACCCGAAGCAGAATTAGTCGTATCAGCGGGTCGAGGTATGAAAGGACCGGAGAATTGGGGAATCATCGAAGAACTCGCAGAAACCCTTGGGGCTACAACGGCATGTTCAAGGCCTGTATCTGATACTGGCTGGAGGCCGCATCATGAGCATGTGGGACAGACAGGTGTTGCTATTAGGCCTAATCTTTATATAGCTGCGGGTATCTCAGGAGCTATCCAGCATCTTGCTGGTGTCAATAGCTCTAAGTGCATAGTTGTCATCAATAAAGATCCTGAGGCTCCTTTTTTCAAAGCAGCTGATTATGGAGTATGTGCTGATCTATTTGATGTGGTACCAAGACTCAATGAATCGTTAAAAAAGGCTCTTGCACAATAGAAGCTTTTAATATAGATTTATTCAATTAGAATATTTTTTAAAAACTAAGCGCAAATTGTATCAAATTTGCGCTTAGTTTGTTATTGTTCTTTTGCAGCATGATGGTTTTTGCTTATTAAGCGGATGACATTATTACTACAATTGCGACAATGTCTTAAGAGTTAGTAGTCAATATGATCAAGATTGAATTAGATATAGTGGCCTTATCACACAGCGTGACACAATCTCATAACTATGCAGTAGTATTGGGAGAAGTTGAAGGATCACGACGACTTCCTATAGTAATCGGAGGATTTGAAGCTCAAGCTATAGCAGTGGCAATGGAACAAATGTCGCCTAATCGGCCCTTGACACATGATCTCTTTAAGAATACTATTGAGCACTTTGATATTGATTTAAAAGAGGTTATAATCAATAATCTCCTCGATGGAGTGTTTTATGCCAAGTTGGTATGCCAAAAAGGAGGTATAGAGTATGAGATAGATAGCAGAACTTCAGATGCGGTAGCCATGGCTGTTAGATTTGAATGCCCTATTTATACTTATGAGTTCATACTCGAGTCCGCTGGTGTAGAACTGGAAGAAGGGGAAAACAAGGATAACCCAATATCAACAAAAATTTCTACCCCAATGTCATCAGGAGAAACATACGAGCGGATGAGCGAGGATGCTCTAAAAAAGCTCTTAGATGATGTTCTGGCATCCGAAGACTATGAAAAAGCGGCAAAAATTAGAGACGAGTTGTTGCGCAGGAAGACTAAGGAGTAAAACGCCTTAGAGAATCTTCTATCTTAGGAATCATATCCTGCCCTATATCAAGATGAAATACAAATCGGATAGCAGTTGGGCCGAATTGTACTGCCTGAATCTTATCTTTTAATAGATGATCTAATAAGTTCAAAGTAATTTCAGAGGTTTCTAATTCAAAGATCACAATATTCGTCATAACGGGTCTTACAGTAGAGACATAGTCAAGGCTATTAAGGACCCTTCCAATATTGCGAGCTCGGCTGTTATCAATTGAAAGTCGTTCTATATGGTTATCCAATGCATAGCTGCAGGCTTTAGCCATAAAGCCTGCTTGTCTCATGCCTCCACCCATAACCTTGCGATAACGACGAGCCATTTTGATGTCTGCCATTGTTCCGATCAATACGGACCCTACAGGAGCTCCTAATCCTTTAGAAAGGCATATGGATATACTATCAAATAGATTGCCTACAGTGATGGGATCATCTTTAGTTTCAACCAAAACATTGAATAATCGTGCTCCATCCAGATGTAATTTGAGGCGACGCTCAGTGCATATGGTTCTGATCGAATTCATCTCATCGATGGTGTAATAACTCCCTCCACCTTTATTACAACTATTCTCTATGACCACGAGCCTGGTAGATGGGAGCCAGTCAACATCTTGCTTTATGGCTCTTCCTATTTGATCGGCCGTAATCTTTCCATACTTTCCAATCAGAGGATTAATGGCGACTCCAGCATTATAGGCATAACCTCCGGTTTCATATTGATAGATATGACTATAATGATCGCAGATGACTTCATCAAGTGGCTGAGTGTGCATTTTGATAGCAATTTGATTAGTCATAGTGCCCGATGGACAAAATAATGCCGCTTCTTTTCCAAACATCTTGGCAACTTTTTCTTGTAACTCATTGACCGATGGGTCTTGGCCGAAGACGTCATCGCCGACTTCTGCTTGCATCATCGCAAGGAGCATTTCTTCGGTCGGTTTAGTGACTGTATCGCTGATTAGATTGATCATAGAATGTAGAGGATATTTAACTCGAATTTATCATTTAACTTTTGTAGATCTCAGAGATATTAATTTTCTATTGATGTATCTTGAGATCATGAGATATTTGATCCAACTTATATTGCTATTAACTGTGATAATTGCTTCGATAAGAGTAGATACCGCTGCCCAAACCTTTATTACTAATAAAATAGAGATTGATAAAAAGCGCTACGATCCAATAACAGGGTCGCCCTACTATTTTGATGCACATCAACAAGGAGAGTTGTTTTTAACTGCAGAAGAAGAACCATTTGATGTATCCTTCAACATCAACCTACAGGAGGGAGACATTGAATTATTTATTGACGATATGTATGCCGTATTGGACTCTAAGAGGTTTGACCATATCAAGATTAATGACTCAGCCAGAGTATTATATAGTCAAAACAAAATCATAGTGGAACTATACAATTCAGGTAGATTTAAACTAATGGACTATCCTCGAATCTCAATCAGAGAAAGCACACATCGTCCTCCTGGGGAAGTCATTATCAAGAAAAAATTTGATAAAAAAAACAATTACCAGATCTTTATTGATGGTGTACCCAAGTCGATTGATATCAAGAAAAAATCAATAATCAAAGCCTTGGGTAAAGAGGCAGAACAGCTAGCCAAAAAGTCGAAAAATAAGCTGAAAAATGTAACGGACTTAGTTGAGCTCCTAGATGGACTTAAAGAATAAACCCCTCTTGCTCATAGCTCCAAACTAAAATTTTATTGGACCATGTTTTTTGTACTCTTTATCGAGATGCCTTAGTGTATATTTGCAAGATGAAATTGATTCGTAATTTTTGTGTAATAGCGCATATAGATCATGGCAAAAGCACACTTTCTGATAGATTATTGGAGCGTACTCAGACTATATCGGAGCGAGATATGCAAAATCAAGCTCTTGACGATATGGACATTGAGCGAGAGAGAGGCATTACGATCAAGAGTCATGCGATACAAATGTATTACCAACACACTGATGGACAGAAGTATACCTATAATTTAATCGATACCCCTGGTCATGTGGATTTTTCTTATGAGGTGTCTCGATCAATAGCGGCTTGCGAAGGAGCTTTACTCATAGTAGATGCCTCACAAGGAGTTCAGGCACAGACTATCTCCAATCTTTACTTAGCCATAGAGCATGATTTAGAAATCATACCTATACTTAACAAGGTCGACATGGAAAGCGCCATGGTAGAGGAGATGTCTGACCAGATCATAGATTTACTCGGGTGTAGTAGAGAAGAGATTATCTTGGCCAGCGGCAAAACTGGAATCGGCATTGACGACATATTGGCAGCGATTGTTGATCGTGTCCCTGCACCCGATGGAGATCCTAATGCGCCATTACAAGCACTGATTTTTGATTCAATGTTTAATTCCTTCAGAGGAGTTATTGCTTATTTTAGAATTATTAATGGTGTTATAAAGAAAGGTGAAAACGTTCGATTTGTTAATACTGGCAAAGTGTACGATGCAGATGAAATAGGTATTTTACAAATGAGTCAGGTGCCAAAAAAAGAACTCAGGGCAGGAAATGTAGGGTATATCATTACCGGTATAAAAGAATCTAAAGAGATTAAAGTCGGAGATACAATGACTATCGATGAGTATCCATGCGAAGGTGCTATACAAGGCTTTGAAGAAGTTAAGCCTATGGTCTTTGCAGGTATTTATCCAATTGACAACGACGATTTTGAGGATTTGCGTGATAGCCTAGAGAAACTACAACTTAATGACGCTTCACTTGTATTTGAACCAGAGACCTCTGTGGCCCTTGGATTCGGATTCAGATGTGGATTTTTAGGGATGTTACATTTGGAGATAATCCAGGAGAGGTTGTCACGAGAGTTTGATCAGGAGGTTATTACAACAGTTCCTAACGTGTCATATGTGGCTTATACTAAGCGGACGGGTAAGATGATTATCAATACTCCTGCTGACTTGCCAGATCCGACGTTATTGGATAGGGTAGAGGAGCCTTACATTAAAGCACAAGTAATTACCAAGCCAGAGTATATAGGCTCGATTATGTCTCTTTGTATGGAAAAACGTGGGATACTTTTAAATCAATCCTATTTAACTACGGAGAGGGTAGAATTATCTTTTGAGTTGCCACTGGCAGAGATAGTTTTTGACTTTTATGATAGGCTTAAGTCGATAACACGAGGATATGCATCCTTTGACTATACCCCGATAGAGTATCGTGCATCAGATTTGGTCAAATTGGACATTAAACTCAATGGTGATTCAGTCGATGCGTTATCATCTTTAGTACACAGGACTAAGGCAGATTCATTTGGTCGCCAGATATGTAAGAGATTGAAAGAGCTTCTGCCGAGACAGCAGTTCTTGATTGCGATACAAGCTGCGATAGGAGCCAAGATTATCGCTCGAGAAACTATATCAGCGCTACGTAAGGATGTAACCGCTAAATGCTATGGAGGGGATATAACTCGAAAGAGAAAATTACTCGAAAAGCAAAAGAAGGGTAAGAAAAAGATGCGTCAGATAGGATCTGTACAAGTGCCTCAAAAAGCGTTCTTAGAGGTGCTTAAACTCGGTGATGGAGGATAAGATTTAATCCTTTTTCCATTCAAAGGTATAATTCAAAAAAGAGCTGTAAGGATTGCCTGATAATGGGTTTATGTTTAAATAATAGACATCAACCTCTATAGGTACTTCTTCGTCTTTCTGACTGCTGTCGAACGTGAATTGGATCGTTGCTTTCTCCCCAGGCCCAATAGGGTAGTGGGGCCATTTGGCCTCTGTACACTCACAAGTCGACACGATATCTATCTCTACTTCTTGATCAGAGATATTAGTAAATACAAAAGAATCTGATACCTTATCGCCCTTGAGGACTTCCCCTAAGTGAATAGTTTCAGCCTGATATGCAACTATGTCAGAGGCATCTTGGCCAGCACATAAAAATGGTAACAAAAGGGAAAGAAGAATATACCTCATCTCTATTTTATTTATATTGTTATGACGCAGATTAATACCATTTAGTTGATCCTCATAATATTTTAAGAATACTTTAATCATAGCTTGACCATTGATTTAATGGCCATAGCTCCGTTGTCCATTATAAGATGAATATAGTAGACCCCAGGTACTTGGTCTACTATTCCTTCTAGATGCTCGGAGACAATCTGACCATGTATATTATAAACTCGTGTTGCGATAATTAGTCTCTTGCTATGGTTATAGATATAGATATTATTTGCTGTTGGATTTGGATATATATCGATATGATTGGCCAAATTGATATCGGTAAGTGAAGATGATAGGTCGACTATCAAAGTATCTGTCATTATCGTGCAACCGTTTATATCAGTGATGAGGGCTGTATACTCACCAGGAAACAGGAGGTTTAGGTTCTCTTCAGTAGAAAATAATTCATCCTCAGTGAACCATTCATACATGTAAGGAGGAGCTCCGCCAGTTAGTTCTACACTAATGGCGCCATCTCCTGCTTCAGAAGAAGAGACATTAGAAACAATAACGGTGTCTATTATTAAGTCAGGAATGTCTCTAATTTCAAAGGTTCTTTGGGTTTGACATCCAGTAAAGTCAGTGATGATTACAGTATGAAACCCTTCGGTAAGAGCCTCCAAGGACCCGGCCTCCTCTAACATAATGTCATATGGGCTATTAGCCCCATTAATAGTGATCATGGCAGAACCCAAGGTGTCGGGAGCACAAGTTATATCTTGAGTCTGGATGGCTATGTCAATCTGAGGATTGTTAATGATTCTGATTGAGCACTGTACGCTATTACCAGAGGCATCACTTGCTTGATAGATATCGATGGTTTCGCCAAGAGGAAATGATTGATTCGAGCCCAGACCTTCCATCAACTCCATTGTTACTTCTCCACAATTGTCTTCTGCAGTAGGGGTTGGATAGCTGAATGGCGCACAAGATCCAATGTTAAATTCGGTTGTATTACATATTATCACAGGGTCTTCAGTGTCAACTTCAGCAACTAATTGAAATGAATCCCGTATGGTTTGTCCATTGATATCAGTTATAACGACGCTGTAGACCCCTTCACCTATTTTGTCTAATATAGGCGTAGTATCACCATTATTCCATAACACTTCTACAGGTTCTCCTTGGTTCATTATATTTAAGGTGATAGAGCCGTTATCTCGGTTGCAGTTGGGGTGTATTATCTGCGGTGATATATTAAAGTTGTTAGAAATCAGTGAAGTAGTATCTGACGTAAATAGCACTCTGTCACCACTATTATTATTATTTCCATTGGCAAAAACGGCACCGATATAAAAAGCTATGTGATCAGAAGGAGCGCTTGATGGAGCGGTCCATGTAGCACCGTAATTGATCGTATCTGAATTTTCAAAAAACAAGGCTGGCTGATGTTCAACATATGTTCTACCTGCCAAATCTGATATGGCTGTATTATCTGTGGGTATAGACCATGTGCCTACCCCTTTGCCGTCTATATCAAGTGCTGTCATTTGAAAACCTCCTCTTATAGCATTGTCACTTGATCGTATCATGAGGATATCTAGTACATATGATTCTCCTGATACCACTTGATCAGGTAATCCTTTGATTAATATGTCTCCAGAGATGCCAGCACCTCCGTTATGACATCCACTATTATTGCATCCACCCTCTCCAGGTGCTCCACTCCGACGTTGAGGAGGATTACTCGAGAATGACAATAAAAGAACCAAGACCGTGCTGATCAAGCCAGTAGTATAAAATAGACGCTGCATCCCTTTTATAATTGGAGTTAATATGATAAATATAACTCATATGTCACCAGCATAGCTAATGATTACAC
>CAZJHC010000151.1:0-8881 GCA_964545645.1 uncultured Saprospiraceae bacterium | reverse complement strand
GTGGATAGTACTGAGAATAGTAATATGAAAATCACTATTCCTAATAGATGATTGACCCCGATAGCATCAAACCATCTAACTAATCTCCTAAACTGTAATGCGAAGTAAAACTTCATTTGGTTCAGTTAGCTCAGTATTATTGTAGGTTATTAATTGGATAAATAGATTGAGATAACCTAACTATTGTGTTAGGTTAATGTCACAAGTCAATAGTTTTACATTGTCTAATTCTCTATATCCAGTATTTCCTCAATCTGCTTCTTCATATCCAAAGTGTGATAATCTGCAGACGTGTTAAGATTCTTTGATACTTTTAAATTGTCATATATATTCATCAGCGTTCCCCTAGAAAGACTCTTAACCTCATTCATACTGTGGTCTGAATTCATCAGTTCCTCTAATTTCTCGATGAATATTCTTTGGAGATTTCTGGTATAAACATCAGTGCCGATCTTCTTGCCATTGGCAAAGATGCTCTTGCTGACATCATTGAACAATTCTAAGGCGCTATAGGCATTTGTACCATTGAGCGCCTCATTTTCAGCCATGCGCATCAATCGATCATGATCAAAGAGCATACGCAGAGTCCTGCTCTGTATACCGCCAATCTTTTCTACGATACCATTTGGTTCGAATTTCCTGGTCAGTTCTTGATTGATCATCCATGTCGGCGTGGAGAATACATGTTGGTGCAAAAACGAGCTGGCTCTTTTCTGCTTATTCTTGGCATTATGCTGATAGCTAGGCTCTTGTTGACCTTGAGACTTAGAGATTTCAATTACTCCACCTACATTGGATACGACATGGCCTACATATCGGTTGAATTGGTTAAACACCTGATTATAGAGATCTTCTATTTGCTCATAGTCTTCGCCCTCTTCGTAAGCCCAGGTCGAGATATTGGGCATGATACGCTTTAGGTTTTTGATACCATACTCACTGGCGAGCATGGAGTCATCCCCAAGGTCTTCCGTTTGGGCGGTAGGGTCTAAGGGCATTCTGCGCTGACGACCATATCGATATAGTGGATCATCTGCTCTTTCTTTGATCCACTCATTCAAGGTCGCTTTCTCAGATATCTTATCTCCTTGGACGGGTTTATAACCATACATTATGGACCAATCGTCGTACATTCCTATGCTTGGCATGAGACCAACATCACCATCTTCGGGTTGTGCGATATAGTTGAATCGGGCATAATCCATAATGGATGGTGCCGTTCCCATCTTCTGTGTAAAGCTGGCTGACCTAAGTGAATCTACTGGATATGCTACACTTGATCCCATATTATGGGGCAATCCAAGGGTATGTCCTACTTCATGTGCAGATACGAATCTAATCAATCGGCCCATGGTTTCAGTCTTAAAGTTTACTCCTCGTGCATCTTCATTAATGGCGGCAGTCTGGATGAAGAACCAATTCCTCAATAGTTTCATAACATTATGGTACCAGATGATATCTGATTCCAAGATCTCTCCTGTTCTCGGATCATGTACATGAGGTCCCATGGCGTTCTGGATATCTGTGGAGACATATCTAATGACAGAATATCTGGTGTCTTCAGGTGACCAATCTGGATCTTCTTCTACCGTAGGAGCATCTGCAGCATAGATGGCATTTTTGAATCCTATTTTTTCGAATGCACTCTGCCAATCATTGACACCTTGCTTCAGATATGGCTTCCATTGGTCAGGGGTTGCAGGGTCGATATAGTATACTATAGGTTTGATCGGTTCTACTAACTCTCCTCTGGCGTATGCTTCCGGGTCCTTAGGCTCCAATCTCCATCGGGTGATAAATCGTTCTGTTTCTGTTCGCTGATCATCCAAGCTGTAGTTGGTCTGTCTCACAGAGAAATAACCTACTCGAGCATCATAATATCTTGGCTCCATTGGCACATCAGGCAATAGTATAAAGGATTGATTCATCTCTACAGACATCGTCCCTGTAATCTGATTGTCTGGGAGGTCATCACCACCTCTATACGTCAACACATGCTTGACCTCTGTATTTCTTGGAAAACTCTTCATAGAGCTGATAAAGCTCCGTTTGCTATCTAAACCTTTGATGCCGAAACTCTTTTTCTGCCGTTCACTCACAGCTCCGATCATAGGGATATCAGATGTGAATAAACTACCAATCTCAATGACGGAACTTCCTTGACCTTTAGCCTTTATATCAAAGACCATGATCACAGGTTCAAAGTTGTTGTTCTTGACTGATTTATAAATAGGATCCTCAAAGCTTGCTACACTGTTGTAGGAGACTGATCTAAGTAGTATTTTTTCTCCCATCTTTTGCCATCTGATGACTTGTTGTGGTCGAGACTTTACTCCAGCTCCTCCAAAGTTTAGATTTTTGACAAATCCAGCAATTCTGCTCACTACAAGTATCTCTGTTTCTAATAACGAGTCCGATAGTTCGAAGTAAAACTTGTCTTTTACTTGATGTGTGGTGATTAGGCCTATGGAACTAATGGCATCGTCTGTAATTACTTTAGCGTACTTGTCGGCGTCAGTTTCAGTTTTGGCAGTGTCTTGTGCTTCCTGCCCCATAACCATGGTAAATGAAGCGCAGCATAGGATGATGGATAAGAATATTTTCATTTGATAGTAGTTCAATTTGAATAATATAAAAGGTATATCTACTTTTTTGTTTTGTGACTTTATGCTTATGTCTCTATTGGTTCGGTGCAATACTTAACCCTCGGTCTCTTAACGAAGTACCAATAAGATGCAGCCAAGAGACTTAAAGCTCCAATGATAACTAATTTATGGTCGGACAAGAACTCAAAATTGCGCAAGAGTAGCTCTGAACAATGATAAGCTGCTCCACCCAATACGCCCACCCAGAGTGCCACACTTATGCCAGTATGAAGGGCAAATCGAGCGTAAGAAATCTTCTTAATTCCTGCCAATACCAATATTACTGTGGTCGTCCCAAACAAGAACTTATAGAAAGTCAAAATGAGGTAAGGATGTTTTTCAAACCACACTGTTGCTCGATCTACCTTATCCTTAATCTTGGGTTTTCGTTCGAGCAGTGTAGCGCCTTGAGTTTTGCCGATCAGATACTTGAACCAGTCTGCAATCCATGCTCCAGCAAATGCCACGATCATAGCTACCCAAACGTTATAATGACCCATCTTAGCACCTAACATTGAGGTGGTGAGCGATATCTCACCTTCTAACAATGTCCCTAGGAATGTGGCCACATATCCACAGGTTTCATATAACTCTTCCATCATCGATCTTGTTAATTGCCCTGTATCATCTTAATGGCTCTCCCAGGTGTATAAGGAGCATCAGCATCTTCTAATTTATCTTCCAATGCATTCAGCTCATTGGCCACTAATGATTGAACTCGAACCAGTATCGGGGTAAACTCTTCCTTAGCGATTGCGAAACTTTGACGATGTGTCTGGGTAGGAGTTGAGGTCGTATTCTTTTGTTCATAGATAATCCAACCAACACGAGTTGTTGGCGTCGGTATTTGATCCATATCCAATCTACCCTTGAGACGGTCTCCATAGAGCTCTCGACGTATGGACTGCAACTCACTATTGATATGGTTGTAATCCGTGATGAAGTCACTCATAGGTCCTTCGATTTGCTCAATGGCTTTCTTGATATATTTCATCTTATCACTAATCTCGCTAATCATATTACCTACACCGTCCATAGTTCTGGATAGCTCAGCAACATCTCGTTGGAAGGCCACCTTCTCAGTACGATTCTCGGCAGGGAGTACGGTATTGTTAAGAGGAACGATATGAATGCTAGCTGTATCAAATGCTGTTTGAACCTCTCCATCATTGATTAAGGCCATGGTGATAGTATAGGTCCCTGGTTCTACTAATGTTCCAGATGATGTACCTGCAAATGGGTTGTAGAAAGAAGACGACGATAAGGAAATAGCTTCTTTTGAGGCATATCTCATATCCCACTTGAATCGATGTACTCCCTTTGATGGCTTTTGAAGCATTTTGCGTACGACCTTGCCTTGACCATCATAGATGGTGAAGAGTAATTGCGGCGAGATTTCTTCTGATTCAGCTAAGAGTTCTTCATAGCTTGGATAACTATTGTCCTTATAATCCTTAGTGTTTTCCTTCTGTTTCTTCAGACGCTGATCTTTCAAGGTTTTCATTTCTTCATCGAAATAGTAGGTAATTAGTGCCTCAGAACCCAGATTCTCAGCCGTGTAATAACTATCCCCTTGGAAGGCTTTGCCAGGTAAGCCCAATGGACTGCTTTCTTCAAAAAGTAATGGATCCCGAACAGTGAAAAGCTGAGGAGCCTCCATTTTTTGATCCGCTGACAATGCTCTTAGAGCTGAGTAATCATCCAGTACATAGAATCCTCTGCCAAATGTCCCTAAGACCAGATCATTTTCTCGCCTTTGGATCGCTAGGTCCCTAACTGCTATGGTAGGGACTCCTGCTTTGAGCTGCTTCCATTCGCCTCCTTGATTGGGAGAAAAGAACACGCCGAACTCAGTACCGCAAAAGATGAGATTTTGATCTATATGATCCTCTTCGATAGCATATACGCTACCTCTTTCTGGCAGGTTGTTGCTAATTTGTCTCCAGCTCAAACCTCCATTGTCACTCTTGAATAGGTAGGGCTTAAAGTCACCATACTTGTGATGATTGAATGCAGCATAGATGACATCTGCATCATGTTGAGAGGTATACACACTGTTGACATAACTCCTTGAAGGCACACCCGGGATGTTGGCAATTTTCTTCCAAGTGGTGCCTCCATCCTTAGTGATTTGGATGAGGCCATCATCAGTTCCAACGACTAATAGATTCTCATCTATGGGAGATTCAGAAAAGGCTACGATCGTTCCATATGGCGAGGTGCCTCCATTTTTGGATACGGCATCCATACTCCACACTCTACCCATAACCTTGAGTTCATTGCGATTGATTTGAGCAGTTAGATCATCACCCAAGACTTGCCATGAATCGCCTCTATCATCAGATCTGAATAGTTTATTAGCGGCAAAGTATAACCGCCCAGACTTATGATGACTTACCGCCAATGGGGCATCCCAGTTCCAGCGATACCCTTTTTCATTTTTGCGCTCCTTGGGTTGTATGCCGACCTCTTCGCCACTGAGTTTGTCATAGCGAACTAATACACCATATTGAGATTGTGCATAGACGATATTAGGATTTTCTGGATCAACTTGTGATTCGAATCCATCACCACCGTGTGTAATGAACCAATCACTGTTTTGTATTCCATGAGTGGTAGATACTCGTGACGGTCCACCGAGGCTGAAATTATCTTGCGTACCTCCGTAGATGTTATAGAAAGGCTCATCATTATCGAGGGCTACTTTGTAAAATTGTGTTATCGGGAGGTTGGCCTTAAAATCCCAGTTTTTGCCAGCATCAAAAGTCTCATAGATACCCCCATCGCATCCAACCAAGAGGTGACTGGTGAGATTAGGATCAATCCAGATACTGTGATTGTCGACATGCTTAAAATCTTCACCAACATTGGTCCAGCTCTTACCACCATTTGTCGTGACTTTCATCCAGGTATCCATGGCGTATAACTTATTGGGGTCAATCGGATCTGGAATGATCTCTTGATAGTAGTTGCCGCTGGTAGAATAGCCACCCATCTTATGCCAACTGGCACCACGATTAGTCGATCGATAGGTTCCTCCTTTGCCTTGGGCGGCCTCAACGATGGCATAGATCATTTCTGGATTAGCTGGAGATATAGCCATACCGATTCGACCCAGGTCGACAGATGGCAAACCTGTAGTAATCTTGGCCCATGTTTTACCTCCATCGGTACTCTTGTGTATGGCAGATTGGGGACCACCACTGATATACGTGAATACATGCCTCCTACGCTGATGTGCTACAGCATATATGACATCTGGATTTCGAGGGTCCAAGTGCACTTCGCTGATTCCTGTATGTTCATCGATTGTCAGGATTGATTCCCAAGAGTTGCCTCCATCTGTAGTTTTGTATAGGCCTCGATCGCCCCCTTCTTTCCATAGTGGCCCTATTGCAGACACATAGACCACATCTGAATCATCAGGATGTACTACTATGTTACCAATATGTTCAGAGGTTTTCAGACCTACATTATTCCAACTACTACCGCCATCATTAGACTTATAGACGCCATCTCCATAGGCAACACTACGCTGGTTGTTATTTTCACCCGTACCTACCCAAACCACATTGGGATTGTTAGGATCTACGGTAACACATCCTATAGAGTAGGAGCCTTGCGAATCAAATATGGGCTTGAAGGTAGTACCCCAGTTATCAGTTTTCCATACGCCTCCAGAGGAAGTTGCTACATAATAGCTCGCAGACTTTCCTTCGTCAGCCAGAGCGATATGCGATATACGTCCAGAAGTTAAGGCAGGACCAACATTTCTAAATTTTAATCCGCCGATATTAGTTTCTTCGAGTACAGTTTTTTCTTTCTTCTGATCGTCTTTCTTTTTCTTACGTTGAGCAGATAAGCTGGTGCAAAACAGAAGGACTATACCAATTAGAAGTACAATGCGGTTGATCATAACGAGGTAATTTTTCGCTAAAAATAGTCATTGACTTTCAGAATATGCCTATATCGCCTGAGTCTATTGTCAAGCTGAACTACTCCAAATGGAACTCCTGGGAACTATATAAAAAGCATCAACAAGGTAAGGACAACTCCTGCTATGGTGAAATACATACCTTTTTTAAAAACGGTCGTCTTGGGCATAAACATCCAGAAGGAAGAAATCACAAAGAAAAGAAGACCGCAGCCAAAGAATATATTGAGTAAATAAAGTGGATCATTCGTTGTTGCCTTATGAAGATGAGTCATTCGATCCAGCACATAGGGTAATTCTTTCTTGGTATAGGAAGCCAATCCAGATTGGCTGTTATAACTACCGTCTTTAAAGTAATAGATGTCACCATCCACTTTCTGCACCCTCAGTCTTCTGATTTTCAAAGCGTCACCCAGCTTTTCTTTTGGGACATTTGGACCTACATTAACCTCTATCAACTCCTGATTCTTCAGAAAGTCTGTATTTCTAAATACCAACACAATGCCGCTGATAGAATACATTGCCATGATACCCGCCAAAAAGAATCCTAAGTAGCGATGTATGATTCTCATTTTGTATCCTAAGCCATTGTTCATTTAACACAATTTCGAGCAAATGTAGCTTTTGGTAGTTAGTCCTTCTATACCTATTATTAGTAGATGGTGTACCAATATTTTGAACTGGGGAATAGTTCTGTATTATTTCTTCATTTTTTGGAATTGTCCATAGGTCAGAGATCGCCATAACCACTCAAGAGGTCCAAACTTATATCGCTCTAACCATGGCTTAGACCAAAGTAGTTGCAAGGTCCAAACTCCAAAGACCACTAAGATTTGTTGCCATCGATCCATCTGTCCGAACAAACCCAAGCCCGCTCCCCAGAAAATGAATACGCAGATCAGTGATTGGGAGATGTAATTAGTAAAAGCCATCTGTCCTGCCGAGGCAAGTCTGTCTTGCAGACCTCTGAAAGTGCCTTTCTGAATCATCAACATAAGTAGACAGATATAGCCAAAACTGACTCCCAAGCTACCCCAATAGTTGGGCTGAGAACCTATGAACATGGAGTAGGTGTAGGTCCAGTCCTGAGCAAAGTTTTGATAGACTCCTAATAGGACTATCGGAAACCCGATGAACCAAGCCCACAACCAACCTTTCTTATAAAATGAAGTGGAGCGTTGTGCTGAGAGCACTCCAGACTTGTATAGTGCCATGCCGATAAGCATCAGTCCCGTTGCACGCCATAAGAATAAGATGAAAAAGACAAAAGTCTCTAACATGGTAGCCGACTCAGAATTATGGGCTATCTGATCTCCTAGCGAGCCGGTGACTAAACTGATCTCTTCTATCATCGTATCCATACTCGGGGCCCAGTCTGCCATCATCTCTACAAGCTGATCTTCGGGTATGTGTGCTATGGATAGACCAAAAAAAGTATAGATCAATGTATGTATAGCAATGAATATGAAACCGATGATTATCAATGTCTTAGGCGTCTTCTTGTGAAACATATAGGCTATAACCCCACAGATAGCATAGGCTACCAAGATGTCTCCATACCAGATCAGATGTGCATGGATCAGTCCAAATAGTAGTAACCAAAACATTCGTTTCAGGTGGAGGCTACGGCCACTCCTTCCTTTTGTTGACGCTTTCTCGATGATTAAGATAATCCCCGCTCCAAAAAGAATAGAGAAGATGGCCATCATCTTAGAGTCGGCCAACACATGGCTGGCAATCCATACTGCCTTGTTGATTCCTGTGAGGTCGCCCCAGGCCGAAGGATTAAGATAGGCGGCTCCAGGCATAGCAAAACTCTGTATGTTTATAATGAGGATGCCAAGCAAGGCAAAGCCTCGTAAGATATCTAACGAAATGATTCTTGCTGATTGTCCTATAGGTGTGCCCATGATTGATGTTAATGTCTTTGTTATGATACGGATTAGTCAGTAGATCGACTGTTATAACCCACAAGATTCTATGAGATCGGCACAAATCAAAATTGTCGATCAGTTAGGTCGTCACAATAAAAATGTAGGCACCTTTTGCCCTAAGGCTACGGCTCCAGCTGTACGATAATTGCTTGGTGCGACCATGCCATGCTGACTGACTACATGAATGTCCCGATGGAGTTCCTCAAGCTTCTGCTGACTCCATATGGCACTGCCACCGGCCAAATGATAGGCCTCTCTGACTACATCTACCCATAGATGGAGGGTATGACATGATGCCAACCTAAGCTTAGCCACTGACTCCGTACCGCATGGGCCATGCCCAACCTCTAACTCAACAGATTCGATAG
>CAZJHC010000150.1:0-8900 GCA_964545645.1 uncultured Saprospiraceae bacterium | reverse complement strand
ATACTTTTTTGCCTTGATGGCACTGGTTTATGCCAGTAGCCTAACAGCCACACCTATGCCTCCTACTTACGGGGTCAAGGGGCATATCATAGATGTTTTATTGGAGTTGCCACTGCAGTATGCTACGGTATCTGCTTATAATGATCAGGAAACACTCGTCAGTGGTGGGATCGCCGATAGCACTGGACTTTTCACCATGCAATTATCCATAGGGACTTATCTGCTCAAGTTTGAATTCATTGGGTATGAGGCTTTGGATACCACAATAGAGGTTAGTAACTCTGTTGATATGGGGATCATCGGGTTATCCAATACATCGATAGAGCTCGAAGAAGCCACAGTAACAGCGGAACGCAGTCGCATGAGTATCAAGTTGGACAAACAGATATTCGACGTAGGAGCAGACATCACCTCACAAGGAGGGTCTGCTAATGAAGTGTTGGATAACGTGCCTATGGTCAATGTCTCTCCTGAAGGCCAAGTCAGTCTGAGGGGTAATGCCTCTGTCAAAGTACTCATCAATGGGAAGCCATCTGCCATGGCTGACAATAATGCCCTACAAGGCATCCCTGCATCCAATATTGATAAGGTCGAAATTATGACCAGCCCTTCTGCACGGTACGAAGCATCAGGTAATGCGGGAATCATTAATATCATCCTTAAGGAAGAGGTCAAGAAAAATTGGGGCGGTAATATAAGTGCATCAATAGGTAGCCCAACAGATTATCGCTTGAATGGTAATTATTCAAGGACTCAAAATAAATTGACCTACTTTGCAAATGCTGGATTGCGTTACTCAGATTATTTCAGTATCGGAGATGCAGAGCGTATCAGTCAGCTACCATCGGGCACTCAAGTCCTCTTGGAGGATTTGGATCAGGTACGAAATGATAGAGCAGGAAATGCTTTTGTCGGGTTTGATTATCGACCCAATGAGAAAACTACTCTAAGCGCCTCCTATTCTTACTATCATCAGACCAACGATGATGAATCTATAGTCAACTATCTATATCAAGATGGGGATGGTAACCTTCAACAGGACTGGACCCAGAGTTATGATTTCTTAGATCCGGAGAACTATAATCAGATCGAGGTGACGTGGTCTCAAGATTTGAAGAAAGAGGGTAGTAAATTCTTGGTGTTATTTCAAAATGACTTTTGGAATACCGATGAGCAAGAGCTTACTGTTGTGGCAGAGAGCTTTCCAACAATCTCAGAGTCCTTCCAATTACGGACTCGCAGTGAGGATTCGAGCAATGATTATCTCCTCCAAGGCGACTATGAACAAAAGTTAGGGGCTCACGGAAAACTCGAATTAGGTTTTCGTGGTGAAATGAGGATCATTTCATCAGATTATATCGCAGAAAGAAAAACAGCCGAGAACTTTATGGTTTATCGGGGTCTTGACAATGTAGTGGACTATTATGAGCGTATTGCTGCTGCCTATGTGCAATACAGATATGAGAAGGACAAATGGGGCATCCAATTAGGACTACGAAGTGAGTATACCAATATCGCCGTAGAAGAATCTCAAATTCAAAACATTGGCAAGTCATATAACTGGATTTTTCCCTCAGCAACTCTTAGCTATCAGTTTTCTGATAAGCTTAACTCCAGTTTCAGTTATAGCAAGCGGATTCAGCGGCCCCGTTTTGGACAACTTAATCCCTTTGGAGGCATTGCAAATCCCAATGAGATACGCTTTGGAAATCCTGACTTGGATCCTAGCTACAGAGACTTTTTTGAGTTGAAGCTCTTATATAAGGATGATAAGTTGACATTGTCTCCTTATATCGCCGCTCACTACATAGATGGATTTTATGATACTCAAGTACTGCAAGATAGCACTGGTTTAGTGACTTACTTTCCCATTAATCTCGAAGAAGAACGTATCATCGATGGGGGAATTATTATTAGTTATGCACCATTTGACAACTGGCAGGTGAATGCAGAAGTAAGGGCTGCGGAATTTCGGCAGAAAGGATTTTTTGAAGGGGTAGATTTTGGTAATTCATTTACTAATTATAGTGCTGAGATAGGAATAAGGGGAAAGCTAATAGAAGACATACGTATGCAAGCAACATTCTATTATTATGGCAGTCAGCGATATCTTCAATATTTCCGTGATCCATATTATGGTATCAATGTAGGATTCAGCAAGAAATTTAGCAATGATCGATTTCAGGCATCTCTTAACATCAGGAACTTATTTGAGCTCGCTGTTTATCGGGGTGGGGCAACACTGCCGACATTTACCAATCAGTATTCTCGGATGTGGCAAGGACAGCGCATCGGTCTTACTTTCGCTTGGGACATAGGAGCTGATATGAGGGCCAGGAGGGCAAGGAGGAGCATAAGGTGATCAAGAGAATAGTCCATAGAGATCATTGATCTTGTCTATGGAGAGGAGGGGTTTTATCATTATGCCGCCAACGATCCAATTATGACCATGGCAGGGTATCATTTGACATTCCATGATTTTGATTTTTGCGTTGCATAATATGATTCTGTAGCTAGCGCAAAATCTCTCATAGTTTTCTTAATACCAAACTTATATAACCATCGAAAGAACCTCCCAGGGCCGTTTGAGGCCCTTTCTTCAAAATGCACCCTTGCTCTTGGATGATCCATAAAGGATAGTATCCCTTGTTTAATATATTGTTTTTGGATATAAAATTCTATACGCTTTATATGCTTAAGATTCTTGTACCCATAATGATCCGGGGCTACTAGGCGCAAAGGGGCTCCATGTTCGATACCGAGAGGCTTGCCATCCAGCTGATCTGCTAAGATGACATTGTCTTGCATTAAGTCTTGTAGAGGTAAACTGGTTTTATATCCATCTTGAGCTTTTAGGACGACATGACTTGTATCATGAGGGGCCATAGCATCTATAAAGGTGTGGTAAAAATCCCTAAACCTATAGCCACTCCAATGTAGGTTAAGTTTGCTCCATGTGGTCACACAATGAAAATCTGAGACTTGATGCACTCTTGGCAATGAGCTGATATCTTGAGATATCTCAAACTCATCAATATCTCCTCCGATAATGATCCTGATGTGGTCTAATTCTTTAGCAAATCGATTAGCATATTGAGGTAGGCCAAAGCGTGGGAATGATTCTATTGCTCGTTGTCCAGGAGGTAAGGAAGTATATTTATTTGGAGTCATAACCTCAGAATTAGATCTTAATTTAAGAACAGATTTTGGACTGTACAGTTTTGAGGAGTATGGACTATTTACTCTACAGACAGGGTTGCCCTGAGGTAAGTACTTAATGGTCGATATACATGATTATTAGTGGTTAAAATTGCTCAATAAGTTATGTGACGTGATCAGATACCTAAGCAATCTGATTTCCGTTTATGAATTATGATTAAGTGGTTGATGATCATAGGTATATTGGGTTGTTTGGGTGATGTATGGGCACAGTATGACCATCATAATATCTGGCGAGTTGTGTATGTCTATGATGGCGATACATTTTTGGCTAAACAAGGCAATAAAAAAGTCAAGTTTCGTCTGATAGGAATCAATACTCCTGAGAAAGCACACAAATTCAATGATTATACTGAAGAACCATACAATCAAGAAGCTACTGATTATCTTAAGTCATTGATCCATTATAAACCAGTTAGAGTCTACTATGATGTACAAACCACCGATGGAAGTGATCGTGACTTGGTCTATGTCTTCTCCACGGACAAAAAGACGTTCATCAATGCTGAACTGCTAAAAGCAGGATTAGCTGAATTAATGACGATACCTCCTAATGTGGCACAAGTAGATACCTTTACAGTGCTGTATCGTCAAGCTATAACCGAGGGCAGAGGTATGTGGACTCATTGAAGATGATCACCTGAACGCTATCCCACCTAAGTGGCCACATATGATCCCTATTTAAGTCGATATAGATCTTGTCATCAAGTAGATGATATGATAAATTCAAAGATAGAGAAGCGAAAGGTTCTAAGATTGACCATGTTAGATCGTTAGATTCTGATATGAATCAATAGGAGTATGATAATCCTTTTGTCTTATTGATCCTTTATGATAATAAATGAATGACCAAGAATCCTAAGTAAGAGCCTATAGCAATACCCAGAGTGCCGACTAATATAGCTGGTAGAATGAGTTCCTTGCGATCAAAGTTTTCTGCTAAAGCAATAGCCGTGGTTCCTCCCCCTATATTGGCTTGACTAATGATGGCTATCATTTCCCAATCTCGATAGAGTAGTCCACCTACAACAATGGTCAATAATCCATGGATGAAAACCGCCAGACCAGCAAAAAGCAATAATGTCAGACCCACTTGATCTAGCTTGGCAACAGCACTGAGTTCACAGTAGGCGCCGATAACTGCCAGAAATAAAAACACTAGGTATAGGCCCAAATCTTGGCTGCCTTTCAATCTAGCCACATAGGAGGTTTGGGCCAAAACGATCCCAATAGTTGATAGTATCAAAATAGAAGGTATATGCGTTAAGTATACAGATATAAGGTCAGAAATATAGTATGCCGCCAAACCTATGAATAGTAGCCAGGCAAGAGATTCTAAGCGCATGCCACTTATTTCATTGACCTCTACAGATGATATCGGATTGGGAGTTGTGTCGATCTTCTTACCCTTCCAGATGCGATTCATAAGTAAGGGTATAGACAAGGTTACTATAATCCATAAGGTGGTCACTACATTATCTACAGCTATGGTGCCTGCATATAGTATCCCTTTATCCTGAAAATCGTATTCTAAACCTATAGCGTTAAAGTTGACACTGCCACCAGTATAGGTTCCTGTAAGCATCCCTGCGATAACAACTCCATCTCCACCAAGGACAGTTTCAGGATTGACAAGGTACCATGAACTAATGATACCAATAGTTGTAGCAAGTGATCCAATAAGGAACAATACGATCATCGGAAGGCCTGCTTGCTTGATAGAAGTTAGATTTACATCCAGCAATAGATAGAATATAGATATAGGAGCCACATAAGAAAATATGGCATCGTATAATCCTATGCTGTTAGAGGCTGATGGTATAATGCTGAGATTCGCAGCAACAGCTGTGAAAACAATCACCAAAAGTGCCGCTCCAAATTGCCTACCGATTTTTGTTTTGCCAGCATGAATAGCCAATACAACCATAAGACACAAGATCATTAACACGTAGATTGGATTACTGGTAAACGCCATATTGCTTTAAAATACAGAAACTTATTGCAGAAAGTCTTTAATGAAGCTCGGCATACTATCGAAAAAATTGATGCCATACAAATAGGACGTGATCATTAGCATGGCAAAAATAATTTTCTCAGGTATGATCTCTAATTCATAGGTTTTCTGGATGGTTTTGTTGACAACTCCGAAAGGAAATCGCAGGAGCAATATGTATATGAGGAAGTACACCAGCAATTTAAAAACCTCTGAAGGGCTGCATAGATAGGCTACATTTCCACAGATGACACCTACAGATATCCAGGTGATACTGCCGATGGTAATGAATAATATAGTAGCTATATAATTCATTGTTTTTGCCTCGTTTGGACTAATAATCTCTTCTGGAAACTCTTCTTGCAGTTCGCCTTCTTCTGTTATAGATAACTCAGAGTCATTTAGTTCTTCTACGGTCGCACTACTGAGTATTTTAAGTACTCCACTATAATAATAAACGATTGATCCTATGATAATAACTCCGCTGAGCTTAATGGCAAATAGTAGAAGAGACATGCTTGCGAGTCATTTTGTGATTATGACTTACAATATATTGAACTCTGGTCATTAATTGATCATTAGCTGGAGGCTTAGAGGCATAGCTTAGAAGATCTTAGTCCTTAGATACTGACCCCAATTCACTAGCATCAGTACAATTGTCAAGACGGTAGTAACCATCAATATCAAACCAGTCTCTGGTTCAAATTGATAAACAGTTTTCCAGTAGACATTGCCCATATGAGTAGGGATGTATTGGATCAAAAGATAACTCATACAGAAGGTAATGACTGTCAGGACGCCGAGTTTAGTCCTTGACATGCTAGGATGAGGTCGATAGGCTCTTCTGATGATCATGATGATTAAGATAAGTGGTATAAACCACGACAATGTTAAGAGTATCCCAATCAAAGAGGAGCTTTGTGGCGGTGATACACCAACGAGCATATTCACCGGGCCAAAACATAATGGCCATGAGCTATACATGGCAAAGTCGCTATTTGTATTAGAGAGTATGGCTATGCTGATATCTCTGTCTGGGATGATAAACATAGATGCCAGGATTCCTGGATTGCTCCCACCGTGCCAATAAACATTGACTTGCTCACCGTCTTTTTCGATCGCCCTCAATCGCCATCCTGCAAACCCAAACTTGGCAATCCCTGATTCAGAACCATCAAATATTGCCTCATAACCCTCTGTTGAAACTAGCGTAGTATCCTGGGTCAACATCGCTCTGAGGTACTTGTGGATATCAGCAATTGAGGTGTATAATCCGCCTTGAGCAATGATCGTACGAGCTACTCCTGTTTTGTAAGCGCTTCTTATACCTGCGAAGTATCTATGAGGAACTGCTGTCTCCTGTGTAGGGGTAAAACCAGAGTCACTCATGCCGAGTGGTTCTAACAGATGCTCGATCAGATAGGCATCATAAGGTTGATTAGTTAACCGCTCGATGAGCAAGCCCAATATTTGATAGTTGCTATTGGAGTATTCATAATGTTCTCCTGGTTGATAACGTAAGCTAATCTGCTGATAATCAGCTACAGCATAGCTAAGAGCATCTGAATCATTGTATTCGGATGATTGTGTTCGATTGCCTTGTAACTGCGTGAACCCACTATTGTGGTTCAATAGATGCCTTATAGTAATTTGATCAGAACGTTCCTTCGTACGTGTGCTGAAGTCTGGAATATGCTCTATAACGAGATCATCTAAGCTCAGGATATCATTGTCCGCCATCTGTAAAATGGCCAAACCTGTGAACGACTTCGTCATCGATCCAATATTAAATGGGGTATGTATGGTAACCGGACTTCCTCCTACGGACGTATGACCATAACTTTTTTGAAGTAATACTTCTTGAGAATTGAGGATCGTAACCGCACTACCGACGATTTTATGCTTCTTCATGCTTTCGACGACAAAAGCCTCTATGTCGCTCATTTCTATGGCCGATTGGGTATAGGTATATAAACTGGACGAAGCAAAAAAGAATGATACTATGAATAGTCTGATGTATTTCAAGGCATTAGTTCAATGCTTACAAAATACATTAATTATCATGATGCTTTGATGGAGCAACGATACAAGTCTTACACAGTTGACGGA
The DNA here is from genome assembly GCA_964545645.1 of uncultured Saprospiraceae bacterium. Taxonomy (GTDB): domain Bacteria; phylum Bacteroidota; class Bacteroidia; order Chitinophagales; family Saprospiraceae; genus GYS-P2D. The sequence goes on along the minus strand of CAZJHC010000150.1, from coordinate 1,579 downwards.
TATTAGAGGCCTAACCGATCATCTCTTTTTACTGTATGATAGAGTAGGGTTGCTGTAATGCATTGTTTGAGCTCTTCTATTGGTAGTTCTTGGTCGAGCTCAAAGACTATTGCTCGCTTTCCTTCATAATTTAACTTTGATCCATATACGGATTGGAATGTCTCCACCAATCTGCTGGTACACTTGAAGTATAAAGCATATTGTTCTGGCTTTTTGACTTTCCAATCCATCCTGAGGGTACTCCCTTGCTTACTTATGAAGCTCGGTTCTCCCCATTTCAAGGTCTCTTCCAGCTGATCCAGATGTATCTCCTTTGCAGTTTCAAGAACCAGAGTTCTTAAGCGCTCCATTTTAATCCGTATGTGTTCTGGATAACTTTGAAATTTGATCGGTACTCGTGGATCTGTAGTAACTGTCATTTTTTTGCCATGATATGTTTATCAACGTTGTAGGCGCTCTACCATAATAATGGAATCAAAGATAACCTTACTGTAAAGACCTGTCGGCGTAGCTTTAATCCTTAATGAGATACTGTGCTTAACTACTGTAATCTCTATCAAACTCCTTAAACGTAATCATCTTTTGATTTTCACTATCGTATAATGCCAGATAGGCGCATTTGAGACTTTCTCTAAAAGATATTTCAGTAACGACGTTTTGTAAATCTGGAAACTTATGTAGTAATACCTGCCAGGCATTTTTTAACCTATAATGAGGCATGCTGGCCATGAGATGATGTAATGGATGTTCGCCTATATTAGCTGTTGTGAAATTTAATATCCAAGGCAATTTGTATCTACTGCTTCCTAATAGAGCTGCTTCTATAAAGTCCCATTCTGTTTGCATATACTTCACAGCCTCTTCAAATTGATGTTGCACATAAAAAAACCAAACATCATTCATGCCGTATATGAACCATATAATTAGGCAGATAATTAAAAATTTTATTCCCAATAAGAAGGTCAAACTTGTATAAACTACCAGCAACATAATATTTGTAAAAATCACTGATGATTTCAGGTTTTTCAATTCATTGACGCTGCCATGCCGAAAAAATCTATTTAAGATAAGGACATATTTAATCCCTCCCCAGATGATTAAATTCCAAGGATTTCTGAATTTTCTATACTTCTTCCGAGCATGTTCGGGCAATCTTTGATATCGCTCCACAGTGATAGTTTTGATGTCTCCGATATCATTAGTTTCTATCTGATTGTTATGCACATGGTGATAATTGTGCTCTCCTTTCCAATATCTATAGGGTAGCAGCGTAAATACGGAGCAAAATGTCCCAATGTAGTTCCCGACTTTAGTATTCTTAACATAGCTCCTATGACCGCAGTCATGCTGAGTTCCCACGAAACGTGGCACCCAAAGGGCAGTACAGATTATAATAGGAAGCGCATAGATGAAACCATAATTTTCAAAAACCAAATATGACGACGCAAATAGGATGAAATAACCAATAATAGTAATGGTTAGATGCCATAGTACTAATCCATTATGCGGGACAGCCAATTTCTGGGCTTCTCGGATTATGGCTTTCCCATTCTGTGCGAGGTAGTCTTTTTTTTGTTCA
>CAZJHC010000149.1:0-8901 GCA_964545645.1 uncultured Saprospiraceae bacterium | reverse complement strand
AGTTAGAAGACATGCTCCAAACCAAGACTGAGCTAGAAAAGAGAATAGAATCAGAAAAGTTAAAAGAAGAGAAAAGAAAAGAAAAGAAAGAAGCGGCCAAAGTCAAAGAATCACTCAAAGAAGAGATAGCTCAAGAAATAAAAGAAGCGGCCGAATCTCGCAAAGGTGACGAGGCAAAACTGCAAAAAGCCGCAGAGACGCTCAAAACCGCCAAAACCAAACAGGTCAAAACACCTCCTCCCCCAGTTGTACCAGAAGAGGCGCTTCAAAAAGAAGAGACACCAGATGCACCTCCCATAGAAAAAGAAATTAAGGATACTGAAGACGCTGTGGCAACTGCCAGTGTATCAGAGGAAGAATAATGTATCAGAGATCCATTGAGACCCAATAAAAAGAACAAACAACTCATCTATGGCCGCAATCCAATCGTGGAAGCCATAGAGCAAGGTAAGCAACTGGAGAGAGTGTACATCAGAGACACCCTCACCGGAGAGATAGAAAAAGAAATTAGGCATCTCTGCAAGACACATGATATCCAACTTAAGAAGGTTCCTGGAATCAAATTGGATAAAATGTCAAACTCCCGGAATCATCAGGGGGTTGCGGCACTAACCTCACTCATCGAATATCAATCCTTAGAAGATGTCATCCCGCATCTCTACGAGCAAGGCAAGTCGCCAATGCTTATGGTTTTGGACAATATCACAGATATCCGCAACATCGGCGCCATAGCACGGAGTTGCGAAGTATTGGGGGCTCATGCCATTGTATTAAGCGGTAAAAACAGCGGTTATATCAATGAGGATGCCATAAAGACAAGTGCCGGTGCATTGTTTCGACTCGCTGTCTGTCGGGAGAAAACCACGCTCGATGTTATTGGAATTTTAGAGAATTATGGAATTAAAATCATTGGCACCTCGTTAAAAGGAAAGAGCTCATTAGCTAATCACCTATCAGGACCGTTGGCAATGATTATGGGATCAGAATATGACGGTCTGCACATTACTATAGAACATAAATGTCACCAGTTAGTAAAAATACCTCAGGTAGGATCCATTGATTCGCTTAACGTATCCGTAGCCGCAGGTATCATGCTATATGAAATGATGTTACAAAACACTTGATATGATTAACAAGTTAGTATTCACCTTGAGTTTGATATCGATCGTATGGTCATCATGCAAATCCAACCAATCAATCAACGATACTACCACAGTAGAAGTCAGTCCAGCATCTCCTTCCGACGAGCTTTCTAAATCACTCTTATGGGAAATAAGTGCTAACGGGCTCGAGGCCTCATCATACTTATATGGGACTATACATCTTATCAACAAAGAGGATTACTTCCTACCCGAAGGCACATTGACCGCTATGGATGTTAGTGAGGAAATATTTTTTGAGATTGATATGACCGAGATGAGCGACGTGTCCCAACTCATGCCGCTGATGCAAAAGGCTTATATGGATGATAACCTAACACTTAAGGATTTACTTGATGAGAAAGAATATGCCTTAGTCCAGACTCATTTTGACAAGTTAGGGTTGCCTCTATTCTTTCTGGAGCGAATCAAGCCTATGTTTCTCACGGTGTTTGCCTCTGGAGACATGAATCCCGGGGATCTGCAGAGTGGGAAGGTCGTATCTTATGAAATGGAATTTGCTAAAATAGCAGATCAAAGTAAGAAAGAAGTCAAAGGCTTAGAAACAATAGAGTATCAGATATCCATTTTTGATAGCATACCGTATGCCGATCAAGCTGCTATGCTGATAGAAACTATCAAGGCTGGTGATACTGGCAACGATCAGTTTGAGCGACTTGTTGAACTATATAAAAATCAAGATGTAGCTGGCTTATATAGCGAGATGCAGGCCGATGACAGTATCGAAGAGTATGAGGACATCTTGCTTGTCCAAAGAAATATGAATTGGATCCCTGTCATGGAGGATAATATGAAGCTTAAGAGGACCTTCTTCGCAGTAGGTGCAGGTCACTTAGGAGGTCCTAAAGGCGTGATCAATCTCCTTAGAGATGCAGGATATACAGTAACCCCTGTTTCGACCAATGGCTAATATCATCACCGTTCGAGGACATACACCGATCATAGATAGCTCCTGTTGGCTAGCTCCTACTGCCGACATCATAGGTCATGTAATCATTAAAAAAGATTGCAGTATATGGTTTAAGTCCGTCATAAGAGGCGATGTATGCAACATCACGATAGGTGAAAAATGCAACATCCAAGATGGTGCTATAATACATGGCACTTATAACAAATCTGAGACCATCCTCCACGATAGAGTCTCTGTTGGCCATGGAGCTATACTCCATGGATGTACCATCATGAGTGATGTCTTAGTCGGTATGCGATCCGTCATAATGGATAACGCCATCGTCGAATCCAACGTTATCGTAGCCGCTGGCGCTGTAGTATTGGAGAATCAAGTCTTAAAATCAGGCCATATATATGGAGGTACTCCAGCCAAGATCTTAAAGAAAATCGACCCTGAAAAGACACAGTTCCATATTACTCGAACGGCAGATGCTTATATGATGTATGCGGGATGGTTTAAAGATCAATAGTTAGGGTTAGTGCTAGTATAGGAAGTCCACTATGTTAAGTAGCTTTGGTTTAAATACTAATTAAGCTAAAAATATCTACCTTAATCCGACAATAGTCTATAATAAGAATGAACCAACTCATACATCAAAAAAGAATCATCCAATTTCTAGTACTTGTTCTCATATCGTCCTTTGGAACAAGTGATACATTGGCCCAAAATACGCTCAAAGGAAAAGTGGAGTATACTCAAGTAAATGAGAAAATCACTATTTCTCGAGGCTCCAACTATCGAAATCGAGGAAAAGACAAAAACTCTGACAAGGCCAAAGCATCAGAAACAAAGGCCATGCATAGCATTATAAGCTTGAAGCCACTTAAAAAAACTATCAGCGTAGTAAAGCGAAATGGTACGTTGATCCAAAAAGATAAAACTTTTGAACCCCATGTATTAGCAATAACGGCGGGCTCTACCGTCAGCTTTACCAATCAGGACGAATTTTTTCATAACGTATTTAGCTTAAGCAAAGGAAATCGCTTTAATATCGGTCGCAAAAAACCAAAGGTCTCAGTCAAAAAGACCTTTGATAAGCCAGGTATAATCAAAGTGTTCTGTGATATACATCCGCAGATGAATGCCATAATTCTATGCTTAGAAACACCCTACTATTCAGATGTAGATGAAGAAGGCAACTATCAGATTGAGAATGTCCCAAATGGCACATATACATTGTCATTTTATAACCCTTCTGTTCAAATGCAGGACCAAACAATCGATCTGACTAACGGTAAGGTGACCATTAAAGACTTTATCATCACCCCTGATAAATCAACATCAAGTGTGGATTTGGATACCCATAAGATCATGGCACCTTGTTGTGCAGGAACTATGTGTAGCCATACAACCGCAGAATGACTATAAAAAATAAAATATCCTTGCTGGTAGCAACCTGTATGCTACTTTTCGGCATATTGATATTCTATGTTTTATACCAAAATGTCAAAACAGAAGTCAAGAAAAATGTTTTACACAATTTTAATGAGCAGCAGAAGACCATACTGCAGTATCAAAATCTAACCTATGATAGGCTAGTAGAAAGTGCTATACTAATCTGTCAGAATCCAGCTTTTAAAGCAAATGTGAGCCTCAATGACCCAGAGTCTGTACACCAGATAATTGACGAATTTCTCAATATGGTCAAGGTAGATTTAATCATAGTGACCGATAACATAGGGACCAAAATTTCTGCATATCCCGACAATCTTATATTGAATAATTTTGAACAAAAAAATGGAATAGTTGAAGCTTTACAAGGCAAGATACCGGAGATAGAGTTTGACTCCCCGATCATTTGGCATTTTGAGCCTGATATATATCAGGTAGTGAGTGTACCTATAGCCACCGATTATGAAATCATGGGTACTCTTACACTTGGCACGCTGATCACTGATTACGAGGCACAACAATTACAACTGTCCTCTGAAGCTCATATACACTTCCTCAATGGCGACCATATCCATGCCTCATCTCTTGAGGACGAAAATGTCAAAAAAGAAATAGAAGGAATCGTATTATCTAAGCTAGCAACTGATTCTATCAATCTGATAGAGAGCCACAACCATTTTGTTTCCTTGAATCCTCTGGACAAAGCTGGCAAAAACTATCTTATCAGCACAACAGAAAAAAAGGTCGCCCTTAGTTTATTACAAAATATACTCAAAGGAATGGGCTGGTTAGCATTAGGAGCGTTGCTTATTACTATCTGTGCTGGCGGTCTGCTGGGACACATTATTAGTGCTCCTATGGTGCCCGTCATAACAGCTTTTAAGTCTATAGAAAAAGGTAATTTATCTACTAGGCTGGCTGAAGATAGATCCGATGAATTTGGTAATCTTAGCAAGGCTTTCAATAAAATGGTCGTGGGTCTAGTAGAAGGTTCTCACCTGCGTAAGTATGTCGGAGATCACACTCTTCAAAAAGTATCTGAAGGTCTTAAGGACTCTGAAAAAATCACCGCAGCGGTCATGTTTTCAGACATTAGAGGGTTTACATCTTATTCTCAAGATAGATCACCTACCCTTGTGGTGACCATGTTAAATGAGTGGTTGGGCTTCCAAACTGAGATAATCCGTGCGCATGGCGGGAGTGTTGACAAGTTTGTCGGTGATGAGGTCATGGCTATCTTCAAAGGCACAACCGCATTACAAGATAGTCTCCTATGTGCTCAGCAAATTCAACAACAGGCGACCCAGTTTGACAATTCGAAAGAGTTAGGACTTGGTATCGGAATCAACTATGGTGAGATGATACTAGGAGATATAGGCATCGATCAAAGAAAAGATTATACCGTCATAGGATCCATAGTAAACATGGCGGCGAGACTTTGTGACTTAGCTAAAAGTGGCCAAATTGCCATACCTTCTGCGCTCCTCAAAGACAATAAAGACATTGAATATTTCACCGAGAGGGTCTCTTTAAAAGGGATAAACAAAAAACAAATAATTGCATTTATCAAACCCTAATTATATGAACATGGCTATTAACAATAAAAAACAAGGATGGACCATCATAAGCATTATGATCTTCATGGTCACATTGATCGCCACCACAAGCCATGGACAATTGAGTCTCCAAGGTAGCATAGAAGCTGGTGTCACACATGCTCAGGGCGGATCCTACTATTATTACAACGAAATATCGGATGACCGGAGGGGTTGGAGTGCTGGGCTCACTGAAATCAAAGCATATGGCGGCTATGATTTAAAGAAGTTTACTTTCCACTTGCAACCTTCTTTTGCAAGAGATGAAGGATCGAACAGTTATAAAATAGCTATAGACCAAGCCAACATTGAATATCATTTTTCTAATATGGACGCTTCTCTATCTCTAGGCATGTTTATAAATCCATTCGGCGCCTTTTACAATAGACAGTTCTCTCAAGATCGTCACCTCTTATCTGCACCCCTGCAATACAGCTACTATCAAAATATCTCAGAATACATTGGATTCTTTGATGGTCTAGATGAAACAGAATTCTCAGATATCCCCATGTCCATGGATATAGATAGTGCAGATGTCCATGGTAGAAGTATGAACTATCGGTATGCTTACCTAGGTGGATTAAAGTTTGATTGGACTTCCTCAGACGGAAAATATTCCTTGTCTACAGCATTAGGCAATAGATATGGCCCGCATGGGATCATCACTCCTCCATTCGAATTTGTCAATAGATTTGGCATGGATGTATCTTGGGCATTTTCTCATGGACTATCACTTAAGTATAGTTCTTTCAGAAAATCCGACTATGAGGAGAATTTTGGATTTATGGAAAGTGACCAACTCAAGCCATTTACACAATTACAGATTGGATATGACTTTATATATGGTTCTTCTTTTTTAGAAGTGTCAGGAGAATTGACTTACTCTCAACTTAGTGTTGCTGAGTATGACATGGATGATGGTTTTATTATAGTTGGTGATGCAGTGCCTAATCAGTCCCTTTCATCTTATGGTGGCTATATCGATGTGAGATATGAGCTGCCTATGTTGCCAGGATTTCATGCCTTGGTTAGAACTGAAAATATTTCTCACAGCTCATTAGATGGAGAGAAATGGGATAATAATGTATGGCGAAATACGCTCTTATTAGGATATAAAGTCAATCAAAATATACTCATTAGAGCACAGTATAGTATACAGTCTATTTCTTTTGAGATGGGAGGGCCTTCTGGTCCAGGCCCTGGACCCGGCCCCGGACCTGGGCCATCTATGCCCATGTCAGATGATAATGGGGTCAACTTTTTCCTATTAGGAGTAACCGCACATTTATAATACTTAGATCCATTGATAAGCACTATTGCAGTGCCCGATAATTAATATATGCTCTAAGATCAGCGAGCTGTTGGTCCGTCATCTTTTCCTTAGGATAGTTAGGCATATAGGATTTTTTGCCATACTTAGAGTAGGTTCCATATCTGGTCACCTGATATATCGAATGACGTGAGTAGCTATCTGCGCCATTGTCGAGATACTTAAAACTCATCGGGTTGTCATCAAGATGCAAAAAAGAATACTCCTTTTGGTAATGGCAGTGGAGGCAGCTCTGATCGTAGATCTTCTTGCCATTATCCTTATCTCCAGTGTACCCAGTACCTACTTTTCTATCTTCTGGTGGAGACAAGAAGGTCGCCGGAGATCCTTGTAGATATTTTCTTTTGATCAATTTAACGGCTTCCTCTCTCAACACGTCATTAGTCATAGCTGACTCGATAGATTGCATCTCTATATCTGACAGTAATAAGTCCGACACTTTGAGCTCGATCGTCCAGAGATATGCCAGTACTGATTCAAGCTCCCATTCTTTAAGCTTACGTCCTTGAGCGCACTCTTGTGCACATAACTGTATAGCCTCACGGATATCATCTCTTGCAGGCTCCACCAGCTCTCCATACTTTTTTTCATAATCACCATTATAAAATCGCTCTCGATTAACAGCTCCATACAGGGTCGTCCCCTGTAAAAATGGAATACCTTTATCGATAACATAATCCAATCTTGCTTGTGGGTCAGCCTTACTTAAGTCTGGATCTTCTCTTTCTAAATTATGGCAAGAAGTACAGACAAAATGCTTACTCTGTCTTCTGGAATTTTTAAATCCTTGTCTCTTAGAGAATCCATTACGCACAAGATCCTCCCCTATCTCAGCCGAAACAGCATTTTTTATCAGAGGCTTCTTATTAGAAAAATCTTCTCCAAAGCTCTCTAGCAGACTGCTGAGTGGCTGGTCTGGATCTATCTGTTGATGATCCTTGGATTCTGAACCTATGATTAAGCTCGAAGCAGCGATTAACGATATGATGATATACTTAAGCATGTTTTAAAGGCTAAATAATCTTGATATTGTAAATCCTAAGCGATATTCCCCATCGCCCCAATTACTGTTTGTGTATGGCAGATAGTCGGTTTCTGATATCCCTCTACTATTGGTTATATTGATTTGAAAAACGTGCCCTCCACTCGTGTCAAACTCAAAGCCTATGCCCAGTGGCGCTGTGTAATCGATATTAGTCATGCGCTCATCTGTAAGCAACGGGATATTTGCATCCAGTATAAGGCCAAATGCCTTGGTAATCTGAATGCGAGCACCAGCATTGATAGCAACTAGGTCATTGGTGTCACCAGCATCTACAACATTGCGATAAGTCCATGATGTACCTAATTGTAAAGAAAGAGTTTCAGAAAACTTCCTTGCCAGATTGAGTCCCAGATGATACGCCAATCGATGTGACCCTTTCTCAAAAGAGGTAATCTGTCCTTCGATAGTACTGCGAGGCATCGTAGAGTAAGCACTTATACCATGCACAGCTAAACTAAATGGGGCATTGCCATTGCGCTCTTGATTCATGATCTTAATTTTCAATAGACTGTTCAAATTCTGCTTTAAAGGGCCAACGCCAGCAGTTCTATTGATGCCTATCATAATGTTATCAGTGACTCCATACTCAAATCCTATAGAAACATCGCTAGCCGACTCTAACCCATAAAAAGTTGGCCAGCCACCAGACTCACCTGCAAAGTCACCAAATCTATGTACCACCCGAAAGTCCAATTTACGAGCAGGCAAAGTCTCAACGGAGTGAGTATTGATAACTCGGGTATGTCTAAAGGTCTGAATAACTTTTTCTTCCGGTTCTGTCTCAGATTGTGCTATCATGCCAATAGTCATGAACATCAAACAAATTATCTGTAGTAATTTCATATTATCGATAGTATTGCAACTTTAAGAGCTCTATGATTGTAATACATTTGTGCGTCAAACATAAGTAGATATAACTTTATTTATTGCAATAAATTTTTTGAAGAAAATATAAATTATGTATCCAGTAGAACTAACCATCCCCATGGCCAAAGATTTGACAGATTTTGGTTTCAAAGGATTGACCTCACCACAGGAGGTGAAAGATACTATCGAAAACACTCCAGGCACCTTATTATTGGTGGTGAACTCTGTCTGTGGCTGTGCAGCAGCTAATGCTCGACCTGGAGCTAAAATTGCTCTTGACAATGAGAAAAAACCAAGTGCTTGTGCCACAGTTTTTGCAGGAGTTGATAGAGATGCAGTCAATACTGCAAGAGAATTCTTACTGCCATATCCTCCATCATCGCCTGCGATAGCCTTATTTAAAAATGGTCAACTCGTGCATATGCTCGAAAGACATCATATCGAAGGTCGCTCCGCCACCATGATAGCTGATAATCTCAAGCAAGCCTTTGACGCTCACTGTTAGATCTTAGATGAACATAATAAAGTTGATTCTTATCCTGAATCAACTTTATTATGCC
>CAZJHC010000148.1:0-8949 GCA_964545645.1 uncultured Saprospiraceae bacterium | reverse complement strand
TCCATATACAGGTGAAATGGTTGAGATAAGACCATTCATTGGAGGTATATCTGGAGGAGTGATGACGCCGAATGGCCCTGAAGTAAAAGCCAACTTCTCAATGGAGAGCACCGTTTTTAATAAGCCTCTCGACCTGTCTATTGAAGTGATTAATAATCGGGTTCACTTGTCTCGTCACGCATTTACCAAATGGCATGAGAAAAAGACTGATACCTATCGGACAGAAATGACCTTAGATACTTTCGATTTTGATAAAAAATATCTAGATGATAAGAGCTATAACCACATCCCAAGTGATACCCATTGGACAAGCGAAACATCTTGGCTTTCTTTACTCAAGATGAGTGACAAACCTGGTCATATGCTTTGGACGACCAGTAGTAATATCATATTTGACAGCGCTGATCTGCCTTCGGATTTTGTAGCTGCTACTGAGACTAAAGAGCCAGAAATATTTATGGAGCCATTAGTCTGGGATGAATGACGAAAAGGAGAACTGTAATAAAAGCGTCTACCGGAATGTTAGCAACAGGCCTTTTTGGTTTTGGCTCTTGTCTGAACAGGCAATCTAATACTCATGATGCTGATATAATAGTCGTAGGAGCTGGCTTGTCCGGTCTTAATGCTGCACTGACCCTACAAGAACTCGGCTATAAAGTTATGATCGTGGAAGCAACTGATCGGGTAGGTGGCAGGGTACATACAGCTGATAAAGAAATAATTCCTGGATTTCCAGAGCTCGGAGCGAATGGTATAGGTGGTGGTTATGCCAGATTGCTCAATGCGGTAGATAAATATAATGTCGACATCGGCCCAATGCGCCCTCGTACAGAGCCACGACCTGGTGAGGTGTGTTATCGTATCAAAGATCAAACTATAAAAAAGGAAGATTGGCCTGAACATGCTTATAATCCCATGCCTGATAGTGCTAAATCCTCATTTCCTTCTTCAGGGCCTTGGAGCATCTATAGTGATCTGAATCCCCTTCCAAAGAATGATCTCAAGGCATGGAGGAAATCCGAATATGCTCATTGGGATAAGTCAGTATATAAAGTATTAAGAGAACAAGGATGGTCCGATGAGGCCATTAATCTGAGTGTGGCTACTAACTCATCCTACGGCAAGGATGCACAGGGCATTTCAGTACTGATGTACTTTCAGATTCTCAATTTTATCTCTACGATGAGTGAGTCTAATCGTAAAGGAGGTGCTGCTCTTGGTGGTAATCAAAGAATACCCGAGGCGATGGCTGCTGCGTTGACTGGAGATTTGCTCCACAATTCGCCCGTAGCGTCAATAGTTTCAGAACCTGACTATGCTCAGGTGCATCTTGACAATGGGAAAAAACTTAGGGCTAAATATGTTATTTGCACTCTTCCGGCTTCTGCTATTAGAAATATAATATTGTCTCCTAAGTTGAAAGGACTTCAATTAGAAGGGGTGTCTATGTTGGATTATACGCCTTCGACGCAATTTCATTTTACCATTAAAAGGAATTATTGGGAGGATGATCTTCTACCTCCAAGTATGTGGACTGATGGTCTTGCGGGAAGATTTATGGCGCTAAAAAATGATCCAAGTAATCCTGAGGAGTATACGAGCTGTGTTGCCTATACAAACAGTGATGTCGCCATAAAAATGGCCAAGCTAGGGAAGGGTAAGGCAACTCAAGCGGTTATGGACTATTTGATTGAGGTAAGACCGACCCTAAAAGATGCTTTAGAACCTGTATACTATTGGACTTGGACAGATAATAAATATGCCGGTGGTGCATATGCATATTGGCACCCTGGACAGATTACAAAGTTTGCCAAGCATTTGGCCCAGCCTCATGGTCGCATTCATTTTGCTGGAGAGCATACGGCAGAATTATATAGAGGTATGGAAGGTGCCATGGAGTCAGGAGAAAGAGTAGCTTTTGAAATAATGAATCTCATATAATCAATGAAAAAATTAAGTGTATTTGTGATTGGCATAATCGTTTTAGGCTTTTTGATCAGTTGTGGAAGTGATAAACCAAAGACGACGCCGATAGAAGAACTAAAGAGAACAGATATTAATGATGATATAGTGGCAGAGACCAAATCGATAATAAAAAGTGAAGAGGCTAAGCTTACTCCACAACAGAAATTAGGAAAACGTCTATTTATCATGTGTGAGGCATGCCATAATGTAAATGAAGGGGATCCTCACAAGGTGGGACCAAACCTTCATGGAGTATTTGGGCGCAAAGCTGGCTCAATAACTGATTTCAAATACTCAGAGGCTGTCATGAACTCGGATATAGTCTGGAGTGACGAGACTATCAGAGAGTGGCTAATTAACCCTAATGACTACATTAAGGGAACCAATATGGTATTCGTAGGTCTACCGAAAAAGCGGCAGCAGGATGCGCTTCTATCTTACTTGCATCACAGTGTAGAATAAAGATTATGAATGTTAAACATAATTTTGATTTTTCAGATAAGAGTGATTCTCTAAGAGTTGCAGGTTTTCAAGAAGCAGTTATCAGCGTTTCAGATTTTGAAAAAGCCTTATGGTTTTATCAGAATTCATACGGCTGGGAGATCATACATCAAGGGAAGGTGCCTAAGGACTTGCAGCCTTTGTGGCAGTTAGAAGATTCGATTGAAATACAAGAGGCCGTACTGCGTAATCCCAATACGAAAAGTGGATATTTAAGAGTACTTAAGTTTCATGGAGTAGAACAACAGTTGATTCGTTCATCGGCTAATACTTGGGATACTGGTGGCATCTTTGACTTAAACATTCGAGTACAAGATATGGGTACTCAGTATCCCGAATTTGAACGAAATGGCTGGAATGGATATGCTAAACCTCATAGATACACTTTCGATATTTATGACGTATCAGAAGTATTGATGCAAGGGCCCGATGGTATTGTCTTTGCTGGAATCCAGCGTTTTAATCCACCTTTAGAAGGTTTTGAATTTGATAAAGTCAGTCGAATCTTCAACTCTTCACTAATTAGTAAAGACTTAGAGGCAAGCCATGATTTTTATCACAATAAGCTTGGTTTTTCTCTAGCTTTTGAGACAGCTGGGGATAGTAGGAATGAAGGCCCAAATGTATTGGGCATACCACCAAATATCAATGGGAATGTTAGGGTTCCGATAAAAATATACAAGCCAGATCCTAATGATTATGGGTCGATTGAGCTCTTGCAGTTAATGGACTTAGAGGGAGAAGATCATGCTCAACATGCGCACCCTCCTAATCTGGGGATACTTATGCTGCGTTTTCCTGTGCGCAGTATTCGGGATTATTCAGAGTTCATCTCTAACAATGGAGTAGAAATAAACACAAGAGCAAGTAACATTAGATTGGAACCTTATGGCCAAGTAAATATCGTAACCGTGCGCACCACTGAGGGAGCATGGTTTGAGTTTGTAGAATTACTAAATCATTAATCAGCCAGAGAAAGTCAAACTACGAAAAGATGTATGTTGATCATATGCTGTATTGGATTAAGCATGCATCTATTTGCTCAACAAAATAAAGACGCTATGGATCCATTTTATAAGCGAGTGACCCTCGTAGTTGCAGATATTGATAGATCCCTTGAGATCTATCAAGACATTTTAGGGTTTACTATTAACAGTCGGAAAGCTTCTGACGATGATTCTTACTCATATCCTGTATTTAATATTCCTACAGAAGCACAGATTTCCTTTGCCACGTTAGATAGTCCAGATCAAAATAGAACGATAGGATTGACCGAGGTCAAGGGTGTCGAATTGCCTCAGCATAATGGCATACATATGACCGCTTCGGTAATTAAAGTGAGTGATTTGGATGATGTAATGGCAAAAATTAAAGCGCTCGGATTATCATTTACAGAACCAGAAATGGATGGCAATGATCATTTTACTTTTAAAGAACAAGCTTTCGTTGACTTTGATGGTCATCTTATCGTGATTTACGAAATACAGAATAAGTAATGAGGATGAAGTTTATACCTTACGATACTCAATAGGGGTATCATAGGGTGTTATTTTAATGCCATCCTTATGCACCAGTTCCATAACATTAAGTCCTGAGGGAGATAAGGTCTCAATTAATCTAAAGGTGATACCTCCTCCCATATCGGCCTGATGATCCACCTTAAAAGAACCATCTTCTTGAAGTTCATATTCGGCGGTTCCGAAGTTTCTAAGTTTTAAATCCTTGAAGTCCATCTTCAAGTATTGGTTGTCATTTCGAGCCTCTTCTTTGCTGATATATTCTGGTATCTGTACAGAATTAAGAAGTGCTTTAGAAAATCCATCTGATCTCATATAGAATAATAGAGGTTTAAGTTCCATCATCTCTGAACCAGGTTTGACATAGTAGCTCTCCTCAAGGATATATAGGCCAGGATGATCGGCTGGTCTATTGAGTATCTTATGATCACAGATAGCTGTTACATGTCGAGCATATGGATGGATTTGATGTCCATCTCTACGTTCCTGATAGACTTGTGCTTGATTGTCCAAGGTGCCGCAAAGGATATCTGTAAATTTCTTAAGTATATGGTCCATAATTATATTTCAAATAGTTCAAGATACATTCCTCCTGGTGACTGCAATATGCAAGTTTTTCCTTGACCCACATTGGCGTATTCAAATGCCATGGTAAGATCTGTACCCCAATACCAAGGCGTAGCGGCGCCTCCTCTTGCAGCATATTCAAATTCTACCGTAGAAGGGATTTTGTACTTTCTGCCAGTCTTGGAAGATAACCAATCGGCATAGGCTGTTGCATCACTCCAACTTACGCAGACTACTGGAGCATCTTCCCGCTGTGGATATCCTGGATTTTGCCAGGTGTGGCTGGCGATATAGCCATAGCTCTTTCCATCATAATAGTTGCAACCTATAAGGGTTTTTTCTTTATAGACAGCATCTTCTGATTGATGATCGGTTTCAGCTACAAAATGTCTATACTGCTCAAGAGTAACTTCAGTCCGACTCATGGCATAATTGTAATCAATGGTTACCGAAGTTCTTGGCCGCTCTCCTTTTTTGCGCCCTATTTCTTCTCCATGTGATCCTATGAAAACTGAACCTGCAGGAATAGTGGTCATCATTGGGCATATCTCACAATCTCTGAATGTAACTTGATTCTCTTCTTGTGATGCTCCAACCATCCACGTAGAAATGAGAACGGATAATATCAGAGATTTTCTAATCATTGTAATACTGCCTTAATTGCCTCAAAATCAGGCAGCGATTTTCCATCAGTAATCTCTGCATAACGTATAATGCCATCACCATCAATGACAAAAGCGGAACGCTTGGCAAATGCTGATAGACCCATAAAGTCATCTGTGAATAGCACTCCATATGAGGCACAAGTTTTTCTATTAAAATCAGAACCAAGACTAAAGTTGAGATTGTTTTCGGCCGCAAATTTTTGGAGCACAAAAGGAGAATCTACTGAGACTCCTACTACTTCGGCATTGAGTTGCGTATAATCATGCTCTTCATCACGTGCAGTACACATCTGGGTTGTACAAACACTGGTAAATGCCAATGGGAAAAAATGTAGGATTAAATTTTTGCCTTTATAATCTCCTAATCTTATTGGTTTTAGATCTGTGCTTACTAAGCTAAGTTCTGGAGCCTTAGCACCTTCTTTTAGATTCATGTTAGGGCTTATTTGTAGTTGTTGATAGAAATATAATTACCTCTTTTTGGTAAGAAAAAAAATCTAAATAAAAATAGTTAAATAAGTTAACAATTAACTTGATTAAATAATATATTTAAAGCGTAAAAAACCTTATGATAAAATTTTAAGTATGAAAAAATCATTGAATTTGTCCTGCCTATTTGCGCTAATGATATGCATGGGATTTGGACATCTTATGGCTCAAACTGTGTCAGGAGTACTCACGGATGACAAAGGAGAACCACTCATCGGTGCATCGATCATCAAGAAAGGTACAGATATGGGTACCGTCACTGATGTCGATGGCGCTTACACCATTGATGCAAGCAGTGGTGATGTCTTAACTTATAGTTATGTGGGATTTAAGACGACATCTATTACAGTTGGTTCAGACGCTACGATTAATCTTTTAATGGAGACAGATGCAACCACCTTTTCGGATATCGTTGTCACTGCTACAAGAACTCCAGTTAGAAAGTTAAGGACGACTACCGCTATATCGACCATTGGTGCTGAAGAGCTACAATCCATACAACCAGAGTCTCTTGCTGAAGCCCTGGTTTCTACACCAGGCGTAACTGTCGATAACAGTCAAGGAAGAAAATCCAATTACAATATTAGAGGATTCCCTTCTGGCAATACTTACGTAACGACACTGTATGAAGGTCTGCCGCTATCTGGATTTGCATCAAGATCGGCAGGAACCAATGAATACTTGGCCTTAGACAGAAATATTGAAAGAGTAGAGGTCGTGAGGGGTAGCGGTGCTACGCTGTTTGGCCGTGCTGCTGGGGCCGGAGCGGTGAATATCATATCTCGCTCTGGAGGAGATGAAACAAGAGGAGAAGTATCGTTTACCATGTTTAATAATGTCATGGGCGAGGGACATCCTAATGAAGGATCGTTTGATTATAGAATGGATTTTAACATGAGTGGGCCATTGTCTGACAAAATAAAATATAGCATTGGTGCATATATCATGGAAGATGCAGGATATAAGGAATGGGCTATTAAAGATCAAGGAGGGCAAGTAAGTGTTAATCTGGATTTTGATGTTTCGGATAGAATTGATCTCAGATTATACGGGGTTGTAGGTAATAATCAGTTCAATAACCTAACTGATTCTCCTTATGATATAGGTCGAGGAGAGTTAGCCGCTGGATGGACTAATGCAAATACCTTTTATCCTGATAATACTCAGCTTAACTTTAATTCTACATTGCGGACAAGTGTCTTCGCTCCCATCCAATTTACGTCGCCTATCCTTGATGTAAATGGTAATGAAATAGTTCAAAATCAAGCTTTAGACAATAGAGAAGAAGTTGAAGGAGGATTTGCAGGCTTTAGTGCAATGATTGATTTGGGAAAAGGCTGGACATTATCACAAAAAATGAGGCTCAGTTCTTACGATTGGAGAGATCATAATGAGATTACTTTCTCGTCATTTTATACTGCTGAGTCAAATATATTAAGACTTAATGCTAACTCTATAGGTGATATAGGTGACTTCATAAACGAAACAAGATTTACGCTAGTAACAGGAGGTCCTAATGCTAAACATACCATCAGTTTTGGTATGTATAATAGTAGTGCTACTTACGATAGATTCGGTGGATTACATTGGTACAATTCTAATGTTAATCCACGACCTACCTATAGCTGGTTTGGCCCTCCTGGAACCCCGCCACCAACAGTATTTACATTATCAAGTACCACTTCCCATCAGGAGGAGAACGTGACAGCTTTTTTCATAGGCGATGAGATGTCCTTCAATGATAAGCTAAATATCAATGTAGGAATTAGATATGATGAGATGACTGGGTTCTTTAATAATGATCCTGACCCTATTGATGATATAGATTATGCCCCTGATGCGTTGGTTGAAAATGAAATTAAGTTCGACAATTTTAGTTGGTCCATTGGAGCTAATTATCTACTGGGTGAAAGGTCGGCAGTATATGGTTCATTTGTAAGAGCATTTTCATTACCATCAGTAGGTCTTGCTACACCGATACCTGAAAAAGATGAGATCGTCTACAATTCTGAGATTGGTATTAGATTTGGCATTGGAGACTTAGGTGCGGATATAGGATTATTTAACACAGTAATCAATAACAGAAATGCCTCTGTATTTGATCCTGCTGCCACTGGAGGACAGACATTCGTTACTCGACCAGTAGGTACTAATAAAGTTCGAGGAGCAGAGTTTCAGTTGACATTTGCACCTTCTTCGATAAGAGGTTTACTTCTGCGAGCGAGTTATACATTGCAAGCTTCAGAGTTTGACGGATTACAGATCGCTCTTGATAATGTTGATGCCGATGGAGACCCTGCTACACCAAGCGTTCCAGAAGCAGACATTGACAATTTGTTCGGTCTTGAGCTAGTAACTTTAGATGCTTCAAATAATATTTTCGCTATCGATGTAACTGGAAATCAAGTTCATAATACTCCTACTTCGATATTCTCATTTAATATAGGCTACAATGTTCAGAATTTAGGGATAGGGTTTGACATGGTATCATATATGGGTAGATATGCTACAGCTTTAAATCTCATTGAAACTCCAAATTTTACTACTACAAATGCTAATATCTCCTATCGATTTGGTTTGGACGATGGCAGAGGCGTAAGAGTTGGTTTAAGAATTAAGAATTTACTAGATTCTTCTAATCCACAACAATATGTTTTAGGTAGCACTAATGATACTGTATTGGTGCAAAAACAAGCAACACCTGATTTTAATGGCCAGTTAGGATTTGCTACGGTACAGATTCCAAGAAGATTATTATTTACTATTTCGTACGATTTTTAACAAATAGTTTGTGTTCTCAATCTCCAGAAAACACTCGCTCATTTTTGAACGAGTGTTTTCATTTTACCATGAGTTATCTCAGTTTACTATTGCTATCTAAATCGTTTTTTAAACTATTAATCATGCTGACTTGAGAAAGTGGAAAGGCACAAGGTGGTGGATCATCGGCTCGATATTCTTGGCGACAACCATCAATTATATTGATAGGCAAGCTTTGTCAGTTGCTGCTCCATTTATTAAGGATGATCTCTCCATTAATAATGAAGAATACGGATGGATTGTGTCAGCCTTTCTTTTTTCTTACGCCATCATGCAGTTTGTTACTGGCAATGTCATCGATAGGATTGGGGTTAAAAGAGGATTTTCTTTTGCTGTTGTCTGGTGGTCTTTGGCTAGCATGGGCCATGCACTTGTTAAGGGTTTTGGAGGAATGGTGGCTATGAGGGCCTTGCTTGGAATAGGAG
>CAZJHC010000147.1:0-8968 GCA_964545645.1 uncultured Saprospiraceae bacterium | reverse complement strand
ACTATGTCCATAATACATAAACCATGGGGTCTGCTTAAAGGCATAATGGGTAGTTGAGTTACCTCCAATTAGTAAGGATCGTATTGCTCTTGGATTTATCAAACTCGCTCTTGGAGTGAGGTGACTATATTGGATAGGTCTGCTGGGCTTGATACCTGCTCCTGTTGCTACAGAAAACGTGCTGTGAATAGTTTAGATATTAATCAATCTTCCTTCTCACCAAAAAGGCTACATGAGGATTGGTTATTGCCGTCGAGCAAGTAAAAGGAGGAATGTCTATCATCACATCATGAGGAATCTCGGATAATCCTGCAGTTTTGTTGGCCATGCTCTCTAAGGCATCACAATAACAGTTATCATACTCGGGTACAATTAGCACGCCAAGACCGTCCTGGGGATCGCAGTTTGTCTTAAATTCTCCAGTTAGGTTGTCCGTGTCTCCATTGAGCAATAAAGAAGTAAGGGTATCTCTATTTACTACAGCACCAATAATATCATCTCCAGCTCCATTAAGACAATAAAATTCAATAATTATATCTCCTTCGTTTGATATACCGGTATTGGCAATAGTCACGTCATAGTAAAAGAGATTAGTCGCAGTACCTGGGTAATAGATCAAACTATTATAGTCTATTGTGAGGATAGGTTTTTGCATGGATATAGGGAGCAAATCACTGCCGGTAATTACCCTAGTCGATGGACAAACCCCTGCACTACAGCTCAATCCTCCAATACTTACTTTATTAGTAATTACAATATGCTCAGTGGCGAAACAACCGCCCCGGCTATCTGAGTCTATATCAAATGAGAAATCTATGGAGCCAGTAACTCCTACTGGATAGCTAAATTTTACTGCTTCTTGCCCTCCAAGCAATGTGGAACTTACAAAGGTTGGACAATTACCAGCAGTGGCACATAGGTAACCACCAGCATAACTTACACCTTCAGGGAGTACAACTTCGAGTGTATCTTGTGATCCAGTGACACCTCCGCTAAGTAGTATATCTAAGTTTATGGTTTTGAGATCATCGCACCCTTCAAAAGAATCGTTTGGGCTTATACTTGAATTGAAAAAAGAAAAATATGGTGGTGTTGCTCCATCAATATTTATTGGAAAACTTTGGATCTGTTCGGTACTTCCATTGGCTGTGCTACCGCATGGATTAGAGCCGTCCACAGTAACATTTAAAAAATCTCCAGAGATCATATCACAAGTGGTCTCCATTGTCCAGCGGAGTTTGAATTCATTGTTGGATGCATTAGATGTCCCAGATAATCCTGATCCTAAGGGATAATTAGTTGGATCGATATCAGAAAGCGCTATGCTCCAGTTGAGACTACCTGCTGCACTTGCGGCTATCAGTGCTGCTTCGGCCATTGGCCCAATAGAGCGACTTGTATTAGGAGTATCTATACCTTCTACCTCGATCGTCGCACTCCCTGGCATATAAGTGAGTCCATCGCCCCGTGATGGTATCTTCAAATCAATGTTGACATCGTACAAAAATCCAGGTTGCGAGTTGACCACTGTCAGTTCCATTGGAAATTCAGAACACATCTCTATCGGTGAGGCTCCCCAATTTCCTCCGCCTGGATCAGCAGGGTCTATGGGCGTTGATGCCAACGGCGTTATCGATGATGTAACCTGGGCAAATTGTGGCAAAATGTATAATTCATTTTGTGCACTACAAGTTACAACCTCCGTCAGATCTGGATAGGACATACATGACCATCCATGAGAGACATTCAAAGAATCTCGTTCACAAGAGGAAGAACTACTGAAGATGATTAGCTCCGAACAAGCCCCCTGATCAAGAGACCCCAATTCTACATAGGTGCCACCTCCTGGAAGTATTGCAGAGTGTAGTATCGTCGACCCCCCTCCAGTGATATCCATAACACTATCTACTTTGATCAGGTTTCCTATATTTTCTAATGCCAACCAATTGTAAGCGACATCCATATCACTTGTACTATTGCAAACTCTTATCTTCCATTGTACTGTATCTGCATAGGCTGTGGTGGTCTGCTCTACTGGTATGATGGAAAATGATGGTGGCGTATAGTTCAACCCTCCTGCGTTACTTGTGATCGTCTTAGACACATGCGAAGACTCATCAGTCAGGTAGGCGAACTCTTTATAATAAGCCGTATATAAAAAATTATTGAATCCATCCAAAGCCCTGCAATCGGTGGTAAGGTTTACATAAAATGATCGATAATGATTTGCTAATTTGTCAAAGTCAGCGAAGTCAGCTGGTCGCCTTATAATTAAGGTTCCGTCAGATCTAAACTCGTAATCCGATGGGTCCATCACTTGATTATCGATCCAACTCACCTCACCGACATCCCAGCCCTCTGGTAGGACGATGATAGCAGAATCTAAATGGATGGCAGGTCTGTACTCATTAGGAAAGTTGTCACCAGACTCTGATACATGGGTTACATAGAATCGCTTTCTATATCCAAAACATCCAGAAGTATTCTGCGTGCCATTGCTAGACCGAACTATAGGATATTCATAAAACAACTCACTACCCCAAGATCCACATAGTACTTCATCGCCGTCAGCATCTTGAATATAAAATTCTGATCGTAAACTATCTACCTTATGCGGAGTGGTTACGGCCATAGTATTGGTGATCACGACCTTGGCACTGACCTTGATCGTGTCAGTGTCATAACTAGGAGCGCCTATGGCGCTCTGACCATAACTATAATTAGGATCAATAGCAGTCCTGTATGAAGAGAGATCAAAAATCATCTCATAGTTATTACTACCTAAGTCATGGATAGTCGGAGCGCCTGTTAATGGGAAACTATAGTTAATCTGTCCTGAGTTATACTGACCATCTACGTCAACTATATCAATAGTTCCCTCTGCGTAGGTAAATATGTTACCACCGCTTTCGGGAGCATACTTGATTCTTAAAAATAGTTGATCAGACATAGTGTCATTAAAAACACCTTTAGCATATAAGTCAACAGTATCAAATGGGTAGACATAATTAGTTACTATAGTGGGATCCGATAGATCTACAAGGGATGCTTGCGTATCATCAGTCCAACTTTCAGATATACGCTTAGAAGAAAAATCCAATGAGCTCACACCTACACAATCTCCTATACACTGAGGGTTTATCTCTAAATCCACACAATGCATTTCTTCTTCAAAACAAATATCCCCACCATCACCACACACATATCTCGTAGAGATAGGAATAATTAATGAACTTGATCCGTCCCAACTATTACAATCAAACATGAGCGGAAAATTAGTATAGGTATAACTGTATTTGTCTGTAGTAGTCACTACACTCCCAACTACATTATATACTGTGGCATCATATCCAGGTGCCATAGTTATACCTGATGGCATAACTATCTGTGTCACCCAATCCATACTGGCACCATCCACACCACTCTCACCATTGCAATCAATGGTATTGTACAAATGAGGTCGAATACCAACATTAAAAATCTCTCCATCGACAATGTCCGTAGGGGCATTAGTAAAGGTTGAATTGAGATAATCTCGAATAAGGTTGGTATAGTTAAACTCTTGTCTCTGTGGAGACATTAACTCATCACAATCATTGAACCAACTTATATCCGCAGATATATGTTCCCAAACCAAGTAATCGACTCTCCCCAATTCGCAGACTTCATCACGTGGAACTATATACGCCCCATAGCTGATGATCAGAGAGTCCCCCTTGTCCAAGTCATCATAGTAGCCATCTCCATCCACATCCGAGAGTCCTCCTGGGCCATCGGGATCTGTAGTAAAGTGGTCTGGTGGCAGATGTGGTATGGTTGTCCCTGCAGCTCCAGGAGTCAAAGGCAATGTCACTGATATACCATTTAAGGCATGATTGACAAAATACCTGGTATCTCTTCGTTCAGATCCCCATTGCTGATTGTCTGCCAGTGTTGCCACAGGCGTATTATTAGATCTCAAGCCCAGTATTGCGGTGACATCCTTCGCATAGGCCGCACCAGGAGGGGATGTCTCAGCAGTAGTATTGGTGATAGTTACGCTATATAATACCGTATCACAGAAATCGAGTCTCGGGGTAAGCGCATTAGAAAATTCTAAAACTGGAGACACATTGGTGAGGGTAACGGTTGCTGCACTATGAACAACTTGGCAACGTTCAGAGTAACTACAACCAAACCAAGCCAATAATTCTGAAGAAATCGAATTGCTAAAACCACAAGTCGTCGGGGTTACATCATAGGACAATATGAAAAGTTCGTCTGCTTCGAAAATATCATCACCATCACCAGTTGTACCCCCACTACCATCAATAGCCATGATATCTGTAGGAGAAAAATGTATAATAACAGAATCTCCGACAATAGATACATTACTATTGGGAATGCTATAATCTACTCCGGCTGGATTAATTCTAAAATTTGACAACTCAAGATCGCCGGCGTCAAAAACATCAGCAATATAAAAATTGTCGATAGCTCCAAAAGCACCGTTGGTGATGGTCATGGATCGAGTTGCGGCAGAACCAAAATTAACCGGCGTCGGAGTTGTATTGACAGAGGTAACGCTGAGCAATCCATACAATATCTCATAGTTAACAGTGCCATTGGATATACCATTAGCATAGCTCACCTCAACACCAGAGTTATAAATATGGATGCTATCGATAAAGGTACTACCGCCGATGTTTAGTGCCATCGCCTCACAGTCAGCAGTTCGATCAATAGACATTTCTATTTGCCTTCCGGAAGGTATAGTACTTACAGAAAATATAGGCCTACTCAAGTCTGATATATCATCTTCAACTATAGTTATACCCCCAGCGGCTGTATATGCAAATGAGTTAGGGACGTAATATACTCCTGTGTCTAATTGCACTTCTATTGTCGCATTTGTTAGTGCCGATCCTGCATTAGTGAACTCAAACTCCAAAGATCCATCGCCATAACAGGTATGTATGTCGTCCGATAATACAGCAGGTATGGAAGGGCCCCAACTTATAGTTTGCCCTATACTGTCATAGTGGATAAGCAGCATCAGCAATACTGCAAAAGAAAATGTAATCGGCTTTTTGATAGTTTTCATTTTATCTAGACTGACGCCACAAAAAGAGGCTTAGTCAATTAGATCTATAGTCAAGACACTATCTTAGCATATGTCACCTATCTTACATTATTATTTATTAAAATATGAACTCGTATATCATTGTATAATCTACGGATCGATACTCTAAGACATTGACAAAGCAATATAAAGGTGTTCTAAGCGAGTATCACTGTTATAGGGCGTTATCTTAATACAAGCGCATCTTGGTTAAAAGCCGATTACAACCTTTAGTAATAACCAAAAGAAAGACAACAAGAACAAACATCAAGGTCATCATAACTCGATAGCACAACACTCTAATCACATCACCTTCTGTTGCCCTTTTCGTCAATTGATCCCTGGGTATACCACCTCCTGACGACCTGCAGAGCAGGTTTGTTTTGAACCGTAAAATCGGTATTCCCTTTTTCAACTGGTGATGAGAACCATTGCCATAAAAACCCACCTGCAATCCATGGTTCTTGCCATAGGCTCTCATACAGTGCGATAAACAAATGTTGTTGGCCTAAATCATCTGGCGCTGTATCTCGTTGATTAATATGTTCCCATGGATGATGACCAGCATAAGCAATATTGCGATATCCATACTCAGTTAATATAATGGAGCGCTCATACGTCTTATGAAGTTCACTCAATTCTCTTTTTATTCCATTCCATTTTTTCTTAAGCTGCTTGACCTTAGGCGTTTTCTTTTTACTCAAAGAAAAATAAGCATCGACGCCGATGTAGTCTAAGTCACTCCAAAAGGGGGTTGCTTTATACTCATCCCAATTGGCCGAATAGGTCAGATCTCCATGATATACTGCACGAACTTCTTGGATCAGAGAATCCCAAAACTGTGGGCGATGCTTGACAAACTTTTGTAGCTCTGTGCCAATTGAAAATAGCTCCACTTGGTGATCTTGAGCCACCTGTGCTAATTGCAAAATGTAGGTTCTATATTCTCTCTCAAGAATTTCCCAGGCGTGATCAGATGGTGCTTTGATCTGGCCTCTCCAAGTAGCCTTACCAGTCAAGTCTGATGAACCTTTAGATCGATTTCCTAACACAAGATGTGGTTTAAGGAACACCTTAGAATCAAAAGATTTAGCTGTTACAATAGATTTAATGATATTGTTCATAGACGACTCCCAATCTCCATCATTATGAATCAGTCGCAGCGTAGATCTCTCAACGATAATCACAGGTACCAGCGCTATCCAATTGGCATTGACTTGCTGTGTCGATATCATCATAGCTGTATCGACATTCCGATATTGTGGAATATTGAGACTAAGTCCGTTGATTTTTTGACCATGAAGTATCGACATGGATGCCAACATAAATAGTAAAAAAAGGTATAGTTGGCATCGGCTATTTGATACCCTTAGATCATGTTTTATACATCTAAAAAAATTCATTCGATCTAAAAGTACTGCCCCAGTCCAATGACAAATCCTCGTTGAGATTTGTTTAGCATATCTACGCCATAGTCTATACGTAGACTTGCTCCATATAACTTGTGATAAATTAGTCTTACTCCTCCACCTACAAACAGGCGTACTTGATTTACGTCAAACAACTGTGATAACGATCCTCCTGGGTTACGCCAAGTACCAGCATCGGCGAATACAACACCTTGTACTCCCCATTTTTTGTTATGTGAGACGGTATGACGATATTCTGTATTGACAATCACCTGTGCAGTGCCTCGATCTATTCTATTTCCTATGCCCCTGATATTGACATGACTATCTGCTACAAATGGGGCAAAAGGGGAATCATGATTACTGGCTATTGCTAATTTTATCCTTTGAGCAAAATTTCCTTTGCGACCGAGTCTCTTAAAATGTGTAAGAGTAAATTGATTACTCAAAAACCAGAGGTTGTCTAAAGTATTAAAGACACTTTGAGCATTATTCTCTAGCTTAAAGCCAGATAAATAGAAATAATCATAATTGAGACGATCATTGGTATATACTAGCTTTCCTAGCCATTTGGGCTGTGTCAGCGATTGTGGTGCATCGACTTCATTATCATTACGCACCTTATTATATTTTTCTACAAAATAAGTTCCTCCGAGTTCAATATTTTGAAAATATCCGAAATGCCTTATACCTGATAGCGTAATACCATTAAAATTATAATCATAGAGAACATCCCCGCCATCAAAAAACAAAGGTTCTTGTGAAGCCCAAGTATTTAAACTAGCACTATATCCCCAATTACTATTGTTGACTCTCGGTTGTTTATAAAAGATATTGCCGCTATGTCGACGATCGCTATTTTGATAAATAGCACTGAACTGATGCCCTTTGCCCATCCAATTGATATCCACTAGTCCCAATTGCAACCACAGATTGTCTCGGATTCCTCCAGCATTGAGTACTGGCAGCAACGTCCGGACCTCTTCGACAGTAAAAGTAATATGAACTTGGTCTTGTACACGCTCTATATCGAATCTTGCAACACCTATGCTTGCGAGATTTTTGAGTCTTTGTACATCGGCATCCAAAGTAGCTTCATCAAAAGGCTCTCCTACCTCGGAGATGATAATATTGGTGAGATAGGTTACGTCCGTACGCACTAAACCGTCAAACTTTATAGTCGCTATCTCCTGACCTATAAGTGATGTAGGGCAAAATAGTAGGACACAAAAGACAAGTTGAGCTAAGGTTTTAGACTTCGGAGTTATTATCACTTTTATGAAAATTATAATTTAAGATATCTCAAATTAACGTTAGAGGTTCATTCTGATCCCAAAATTAAGCGTTGACGCCTGACCATTAGTAGATGCTAAAAATTGATTGCTAAAATCAGTCGCTAATATTTCAATTTCAAAATCAGGTGTTATCTGATACTTTGCTCCTACCCCGAACTGAGTAAAGTAGTCAAAATTAGTTTGCCAATATGGAGAATATCCTCCAAGAGCATAAATGGTAGACTTAGCAGAAGGATTATAACTAAAAATCAACGTGGCTGGTGTAGAGACTCGGTTAATGTGGCCATTGCTCCGATTTCCTATATCTTCGATCAAGAAGTCCACTTCAGTAAAAAGTGAAAAATTGTTACCAATACTTATATCATTGAAAAACTGTGTCCACCATGTGGCACCATTCCAATCAATAAAAGGCTGTGATTCAGATCCTGATAGATTTTCGCCGATGGCGAAGACAAATGAACTTTGAATCGAAAAATTAGACCACTTAGGCACAGGAGCAATTCTTACCTGCGGTCCAAAGGCAGTAAGACCTTGTCTCGCCACTCCATCTTCTATAGGTGAAAACACTTCGAATCTTGACTCATTGGTTATACTATTATGTACCCGTCGATATCTGCCGCTGACGCCGACATTGATCCTGTCAGATACTCCGTATAGGTAACTCAGCGAGGTAGTGAAAAATGTAGCTCGCTCATTAAGGTCGACACCGGTACGCTGCGTATAGAGATTATTAAAGATTTTAATCTCAGAACTACCTTGAGGAATCGTTGACGACACTATATATCTTGATGCATTATTGCTTGCACCAGTCGTCGTCTGAGAAGTCGTAGCAGTGGCGTTGTTAAGGGTCCAGTCATATTGATAGTATGATACTTTTGTAGACTTATCAATTGGAGTCATACGATAGTCATTAATAAACTCAATGACGGCATTTTTGCTTCCACCAAAATCTGAGGAATACCATTCAAATATCTTTGAGAGCTGTACTCCTCCTTGTTTTACTCTAATAAAATTAGCATCGTTGATCGCCTTCTTAGTTTGCACGTCCATCTGATTATCCAAAGTCTCAGGCATATAGGCTTGCTCAATGATAGGAGGGCATCCTAAGGCACCACAGACCAATACAAAATGCAATCGTGGATCTTTATATTTGGCAAGTAATG